>CAISZK010000089.1 GCA_903889915.1 uncultured Bacteroidota bacterium | reverse complement strand
GTTCGTTATCGTGTTGTTCACCGCATCTCCTATAAACTGTATCGTGGAAGCTGATGAGGATGTGCTCGTATTGCTGATCGTCAGTGATGCCCCTCCCGTATTTAATCCATTAATGGTTACGTTGGATGAACCATTAAAATTGATGATGGGAGCAGCAAGACTCCCGCTAATTGAATATCCTAATCCCGTTGGGTAAATGCTGATGGAACTGTAGCTCGCACTTCCGGTACCACTGGCATTAAGTGCTGCCGTTGCAGACTCGGTAGTGTTGCTTGTAATTTGCAATGTAATGGAGCCTGTGATTGTTCCGTTATTGATGGCATCAAAGGCTGCTTTAAGTGTGGTATAATTTCCTGATGTACCTACAGTTTTTGTAGTTTGTGCATTACCTTGTTGCACAAACAGAAAAAAACCCAATGTCATTGCGATTAGCAGTGATTTGAGCACAGGTAAACTTTTCTTAGAAGCAAATCCTGGACCCACTTGAGAATAACGCCTCTGAATCAACAAAAAGAACGCTAACAGCAAGACATAGTTATGGCAGAAGAGAAACAATTTTCTCATGATCAAACTTTAGTTATACAAGAAAACTGACTATCACCGAGAAGGTGATAATCAATGCAGCAATAACTCAGCGTCGGCAAGTTTAACAGGCTTCACATCCGACTGGGTGGAAAATACAACCTGCAATTTACCGGTATGATAATTAATTCCCGATGTTCTGTCTAGATCCATTTGAAACCGCCTGAGTGCATTGGGTGTATACACCGCAATTCCTTTTACACTTCCGGCCGGAGTGATTTTCCCGGTTGGTGAAACATGTTGAATAACAAGATCACCATAAACCGACATGTTCCCGGTACGGTTCAAAACAACCTTCAATCTTGGTGTGGTGTCATTGACCTGTTCGAAAGCTAAATCAGACATGGTTAAGTTGACCGTAGATTCCCCGACACGAATAATGGCCGGGATTGTAATACCGAAGATCGGTACAAGCCGGACAGAGATCGCCGATGAATCTTTCTTGGTTTCACCTTCGCCTAAAGGTTTTTCTTCAGGTACGGCCCTGAAATAAATATGAGATCTGTACTCACCCGGTTGCAACTCATTTGCTCTTGTAACCTGAACCTTGACAACCTGGGCTTCATTGGGAGCAAGGACAACAACACGCGGAAAAAAACGAAGGTATTTCCCGGCAAAATTTTGTCCCGGATCGGGCTCGGTAATTTCCTGGAAAGATCCGTCTTCTTTCATCCTGTACTCCACAATGGATACATTGTATTTTGCAGTATCCTTCCCGGTGTTTGCCAGGTTGAGTTCTTCGGATCTCTTGTTCCCTTCAAAGACCACACGTCTTGGTGTAATGAGCAAATTTCCTTGTGCCATTGCTGAAATAGAGGAAAGAACTTCCAGAATCACCAGAATAGCAAAGAAAATGCAAAATGAAAATAACCGCATTGATTTATGCGACTGAACTTTTGAGGAGGTTAGAGGCATCGTCGTGATTTTTAAGTAAAAAATAAAACAAACTAATATTCAAGAAGAAACTACAATCAATAGTTATTTTTCAAATGATTCCTGATTATTAAAAACCTGCGTTAAACAATTATTGAATTAGTTATAAGCAAAGATCATCGTGTAAGAACCCTGGTATAAACCATTTGCCTGATTCTGATCAAGCATGGCTTTTCCGGTGAGATGAATATTCTGTGAACCGTCTGCCCTGTTTGTATCCTGGTTTCCTGCAAATGAAGTTGTGGGTTCAATTGTAAATTGATTTCCCCTGTTATCGGACAATGTTGAAGCTTTCATCATGACATTGCATGCAATGCTGCGTCCTGAATTTAATTCTACTTCTCCCATATCTAATCTCTCTGTGTTCATTCTGGATGCTGACATTTGCATTGTATGCGATCCGTTTGAAACACTTGCCAGGTTAAAATTCAATGTCATTTTTGAAGAAGCGCTTACAGATTCAACAACTTCTGCAGAGATGTGCCCGATAGCGACTATCTGTGCTGCTGCTTCCTGCATTGACATGCCCATTGCAAAAACAATACTTAAAAACAGGGCAGATGCTGTGTTCATGTGGCCAAGTCTTTTCATATTTTCTGTTGTTTGCATTGTGAATATTTCCCGCTTACCAAATGTAAAGTATTTTAACTTTCCAACTTCACCGGGAGTTATGCAAACTACGCGCCAGAAATGATAAAAAAACGCACCTATATATTAGGCAGCCACAATGTGATGATTATCAGATATATAAAAACATCATTGGGAATGAATAAAAAGTCCTGCATCGGAAACCAGGGAACAAGCTAAAAAAACGCATAAAAAAAAACGCACGTGCGTGCGTTTATAATGCCAAAAAAAAGCGCTACCGGGGCAGCGCTTTTAAGTTTATTGACAGGTATGTAGTTAGTTGTAATTTACAGTTACCGTCATATCGGTGGTATTTGAATAAATACCTGCAGCCTGGGCTGCGGCAACATTCAATGTTCCGCCTACCAAAACAGTCTGGGCACCGGCAGTGAGAGCACCTGTCCCTGAAGGAGTGCTTACAAACGTTCCAACTGTCATCGAACCTGTAGGAACTCCCGTAAGAGTAATCGTTCCAGGTAAGGTGATGGAATACGTTGAAGTACCCAATCCGGTAACATTAAATGATGCAGCAGTTACAGTACCGGCTACAGCAGGCAATGTAACTCCTCCGGTCTTTGTACGTGTACCGGCAGGAACAAGTACAACGGTACCGGCAATGGTTGGACTGACGGCGATATTACCAAAATTCATATCAACAGTTTTTGAGATCGCGATCGGCGTTATCACTGTTGCAGATGTGGTAGCAGTGGCAGATACTTGTGCAAAGGAGCTGATTGTTAAAGCTAACATTGCGATGGTCAAGGTTAAAATTTTGGTCGTTTTTTTCATAGTTTTTTTCGTTTTGTTAGTAATTGGTTAGTGTTGTTTTAGTTTCTGATTAGTTTTTCTTTTGATTTGTTCTCAGATTTTTAATCCCAATAGTTTAGGGGAAAAATGTTTTTTAATTATAGTTTACTGTTACTGTAAGATTTGTTGTATTTGTATAAGCTCCGGCAGGTTGTCCGGCTGCAACATTTAATGTTCCTCCAACCAGCACTGTTTGTGCTCCGGATGCTAATGTTCCGGTCCCTGAAGGAGTACTGAGAAATGAACTGACAGTCATCGTTCCGGAAGGAGTGCCCGTTAGGGTTATTGTTCCAGGTAATGTGATCGAATAGGTTGAAGTTCCGAGACCGGTTACTGCAAATGATGCAGCGGTTACAGTTCCGGCAACAGCTGGAAGTGTAACACCTCCTGACTTTGTGCGCGTTCCCGTCGGAGCCAGTACAATCGTACCGGCCACAGTTGGACTTGCAGCCAGGTTACCAAAGTTCATATCAACCGTTTTTGAGATTGCAATCGGTGTAATTACCGTTACAGATGTGGTAGCTGTGGCAGATACTTGTGCGAATGAAGTGATTGAAATAGCCGTCATCGCAAGGATTATGGCAATAATGGTTTTTACTTGTTTCATAGCATAGTGTTAGTTTTAGTTAATAACTCAAGTTTCGCAGGTGAAAAAACAGTCAATTAACGTGTTAAAAAGTATTTGATAAATTGCAATAAAAAAGAGTGGTGTCAGTCTGATAAGTAGTTAAATTTAAGCTGCTTACACCAAATGTAACACCATTCGACATGACACCACCAACCAAATTTACAAAACATCTGGATG
>CAISZK010000088.1 GCA_903889915.1 uncultured Bacteroidota bacterium | reverse complement strand
TAGTCAATAGTCAATAGTCAATAGTCAATAGTCAATAGTCAATAGTCAATAGTCAATAGTCAATAGTCAATAGTCAATAGTCAATAGTCAATAGTCAATAGTCAATAGTCAATAGTCATTAGTCAATAGTCAATAGTCAATAGTCATTAGTCATTAGTCAATAGTCATTAGCCAATGACCAATGACTAATGACATTACAATAAAACCATGTTTACACACGACATCTTAATACGCGTAAGCTATGCTGACACTGATCAGATGGGGATCGTGCATCATTCAAAATATGTTTTGTATTGCGAAACCGCCCGTAGTGAAGCCATCCGCGAATTGGGCATCACTTACAGACAGATTGAAGAAGGCGGGATATTCATGCCTGTGATCGCACTGAAAATGGATTACCTGAAACCCGCTTATTACGACGAATTGCTCACAGTTAAAACCATCCTGCGTGAGCTGCCAAAGACCAGGATGATATTTGAAAACGAATTTTATAACGAGCAGGGTATTTTGCTCAATACGGCAAAAGTTACTCTGGTGTTTGTAAATAAAGAAACCCGAAAACTAAATTCTCCCCCGGAATTTTTAATTGAATCATTAAACAAATATTTTATAACTTAAAAAAAAGGATTACAAATTGAATACAAAAAATTTAGGATTTAGTTCAAAATTAATACACGGTGGAGAACATAAAGACGCTTTCGGAAGCGCTACGGTGCCAATTTATCAAACGTCAACATTTGCGTTTGCAAGTGCTGAAGAAGGAGCAAAATGCTTTTCAGGCGAGAGTGATGGTTTTATCTATACCCGTATAGAAAACCCAACAGTCAAGGCGCTCGAAAAATTAGTAGCAGACCTTGAAAATGGATACGATGGCATCGCTACATCTTCGGGCATGGCTGCAGTGAATACCATTTACATGGCATTGCTCAATGCAGGTGATCATATCATAAGTACCGACGCTGTTTACGGCCCTTCAAGAGGACTTATCGAGAATCAATATTCCCGTTTCGGCGTTGAGTCAACTTACGTGAATACTACCGATGTTGCCAACATTGAAAAAGCAATAAAACCAAACTCAAAGGTGCTTTTTATTGAAACACCCGCTAACCCGACAATGGACCTCACAAACCTGAAAGAATGTGCAAAAATTGCAAAAAAGCACAATCTTATATTGGTTGTTGACAACACTTTTTGCAGCCCGTATTTGCAGAAACCATTGGATTTGGGCGCTGATATTGTTTTTCATTCCATGACAAAATTCATCAACGGTCACGCTGATGTTGTTGCCGGTATGATCATAACGAAGGAAGCAACACTCTATAATAAACTGCGTGCAATGATGATTATCACAGGTTGCAACATTGATCCTCATCAGTCGTATTTGGTATTAAGAGGATTGAAAACCCTGAGCATTCGTGTAAAGGAATCGCAGAGTAACGCAAAAAAGGTAGCTGATTTTCTGGAAGCACATCCTGCGGTAGCATGGATCAAATATCCCGGATTAAAATCGCATCCTCAATATGAGCTTGCACTGGAGCAGATGAAAGGACCAGGTTCACTGATCAGTTTTGGGTTAAAAGGTGGTTTCGAAGCAGCCAAAAAATTTCTCGATAATATTCAACTGGCATTGCTGGCAGTATCATTAGGAGGAGTTGAAACATTGATTCAGCATCCTGCCTCAATGACGCATGCCAAAGTGCCTAAAGAAGCCAAATTAAAGGCAGGCATTACTGATGATCTTATCCGTTTGTCAGTAGGTATCGAAGATGTTGAAGACATCATTGCTGATCTTGAGCATGCTTTGGCAAAAGTTTAAATCAAAAACATTAATTCATCGAAGTACAAATCTCTTAGCGCTTTCGTAATTCGTACGTTCGTATAAGATTCGTACTTCGATGAAATAATCAGAGGAAGCAGTTTTGAAAGTATTACTCAAAACAAACAAATAGGGTGCATGACAAAAGTCCCATTCTCCCATATTTATCCACAAAAGGTAGTTTATAAAACATTTAGGACTGTGATAAAAGAAATAATAATTGAACAGAACTTTGCATCCAAATAACCAAATTAAACAAAGTAACATGGATGAACAACAAATTTCAACAATGGTAAAAGAAGAGATTTCTAAATGGTTTGCAAGTCAGCAAGGACAGACTGATGGATATGAATACGAAAGGAGTTTCGTGGATTGTTGGCGTGATTTGGGACAAAAAGTTCTCAAAGAAAGTATAGGGAAAATACCAAAGTCTAAGAATGAAAAAAAAACTCAAAAGTAGTTTTGGAGATATTGTAATTCCAAACAAACACCCGCTTGCACAGATGGCAAATTCATTTCGGATGACTCGATTTCTGCAAGATCAAGTATGTTTTATTGGGCAAAAGGAGGTGTTTGAAGAAGGGAGCGAAACGATACTCCGCTTGATGGGAATAGATGTGACAAATAAACAAATTCAAAGAGTAAGTGAGCATTATGGACAGCGTTTGGAAGCCGAAGCGATAGAAGGCGAGGAACAATTGACTAAGATTAGCTATGAGGAAAAGGGAACTTCAGAATATAGATATGGTATGGTAGATGGTTCTATGGTGTTCACTAAAGAAGAAAAATGGAAAGAGATTAAATTAGGAAGAGTATTCAAAGGCAGTGAAAATATACCAATATCTGAGAGCCGACATTGGATAAAAGATTCCGCATATTGTGCTTACTTGGGAAGTTTCGAGCCATTTTTGGAAAGATTCGAATTATTGCTTACTGGTCTTCCAAATATTATTTTTATTGCAGATGGTGCAAAATGGTTCTGGGATTGGGCAACCACTTTTTATCCGCAAGCAATACAGATACTCGATTTTTATCATGCTAAAGAATATTTGTGTGGATTTGCCAAATTGGTTTTTCAGGATAAACAACAACGCATTGAGTGGGTAAATTTACAGCAGGAATTATTATTTCAAGATAAGGTTGATGTTGTTATTACAGGTATTAAAGCATTCACAGGATTAGTAGGGGATGCATTAGAATTTCAGGAAAAAATTGTAACCTATTATGAAAATAACAGAATGAGGATGCATTATAAAACTTACAAAGAGAAAGGTTTCCTGATAGGTTCTGGACCCATAGAATCTGCTCACAGAAATATAATTCAAAAAAGATTAAAATTATCAGGGCAAAGATGGAGTATGCCAGGGGTACAGCAAATAGCCAATTTAAGAATAGCTCATAAAAGTAGTAATTGGCATAGAGTAATTGAGATGATTAAAGAAGTAAAAATTATTGCTTAAACCTACAAAGGGACTTTTGTCATGCACCC
>CAISZK010000087.1 GCA_903889915.1 uncultured Bacteroidota bacterium | reverse complement strand
TTTGAAAATATTGATGTCTTGAGTAAATATATTGGGAAAGTTGTAAGGAAAATAATTAACCCTAAAATAGTAAAAAGTATTTGTTCCTTTAAATATTTATTATGTCGCTTTTAGACTATTGTATATTAGCTAATGGTATTAAATGTCGCGTAGCAAATGACTAATGACTAATGACTATTGACTATTGACCAATGACACGTATTAAATGTCGCGTAGCAAATGACTCAATGACCAATGACCATTGACTATTGACTATTGACTATTGACTATTGACATATTCTAATTAAAAACGTGAAGAGTGTTTCCGTCAAAAGAAGTTTGGTATAACTTCAATTGAGATGTTGCAGGACCTTTAACAATGGAGCCATCCAACAACAAAAACTTTGAACCGCAGCAGGAATCAACTGCAACTATTCCTGAATTATCAACCTGTACTGTTGCGCAGGAACTGGAAGGTTTGTAAGGACAGTTACGTTCAAGAGCTACAAACTCATCTTCTGAACTTCTGTAAATAATTATCCCTTTCACACCACCTGTAACATAAACATACCCTCCGATATTGTTTATCCCAAGATACTGTGTACTGTTTGGATTGATGTAGAAATTTACATACATGTACGGAATCAGATCCGTATTTTCTTTTTTACACTCTGGCGTGAATAAGATAAGTGTTAAAAAGGAAACCGAAAAAATCAGTGTTTTGATGATTGATGTTTTCATGTCATTTCGTTACCTGTACAAAATTAAATAATTTTCGGGATATAACGTAAATAAAAGGAAAAAAGTATGAGGAGGTTTTTGTTTTTATGGTATGTGCCATTTTGGAATAGCTCCTTTCACTTTTTCAAGGTTTATTATAATCCATTTCCATTAAAAAGAATGGTTGCAAAATGGGTAATAATAACAATTGTAATCTTATTTTCAATTATTCGAAAACAATTAATTTTTTATTGTAAATTTGTGGCGTCTTAATACTTTTTAATGAAAAAGTTACTGTTTGTATTGTTTCTGACAGTCTTCTCTCAATTTTTGGTTACAGCCCAATCACCTTATTGGATGCGGAGCGCCGGTGGTTCTGCTGCTGACGAAGGAATGGATATTTCAATTGATGCAAATAACAATACTTATTCTACAGGTTATTTTAGCGGTTCAGCAACTTTTGGCACAGGAGTAACGCTTAATGCAAATGGAGCTACAGATATTTTTGTTACTAAAGTTAATGATCAGGGAGTCCTTCAATGGGCTGTAAAAGCCGGAGGAATCGGTCCTGATCGCGGATTAGCAATCAAAGCTGATGCTGCAGGCAATTGTTATGTTACCGGTTATTATTTCGGAACTGCAACTTTTGGAACGTCAGTGATAACTTCTGTAGGAGGTTCACAGGATATTTTTATTGCAAAATACAATACTTCCGGCATTCTGCAATGGGTAGTGAGCGCCGGTGGTACTGAAGGAGAATCGGGGAATGGGATCACTGTTGATAATTCAGGAAATGTTTTTGTAACAGGGCAATTTTCAGGCACTGCTTTATTCGGCGCCATTTCTCTGACAAGTGCCATTGATCCCACCACTTCTCTTCCCTCTATTGATGTCTTTACTGTAAAACTTGATGCTTCCAGTAATTTTCTATGGGCAAAAAAAGGATCTGCAAAATACACCGATCGTGGACTTGATATTGCATCAGATAATTCAGGGAACGTCTATGTTGTTGGACAATTCTCTGATACAATTACTTTTGATAATGTGCATAACAATAACATGAATAATGCCATTTCCTTAATAAAATATGACAATTCCGGAACAGAACAATGGTTCAGAAAAATCGGTGGAAGCACGATGAATATTGCTTATGGAATTGCTGTTGATGCGGCCTCAAATATTTATCTTACTGGCGATTTTCAGGGAACAATGATCTTCTTTGGACCACCTGATGTACAGCTTACGAATTCGTACCCCAATAAAATTTTTGTAGCAAAGTATGATAATACAGGAACTTTTCTTTGGGGCAAAGCGGATGGATCACTGTCTGAAGTTTCGTCAAGAAACATTGCTCTGGATGATTCTTCCAATGTTTACATTGTAGGTAATTTCAGATGCACATTCTCCGATTATGCTGATGTTTTCGGGCAGGGAACTTTTAATTCTGTTGGTTTCAAAGATATTTTTGTTACAAAATACAACACTAACGGACAACGAAAATGGATGAGGCAAGGCGGAGGACAAGAAGAAGATTTTGGTGCAGGAATAGCTGTCAATACTTTCAGACAGCCTGTAATTACAGGGTCTTTCAATGATAAAGTTTTCTTTCCCTCAACAAATAATTTTTCTTACCCCAATAACCACTATTTCCCCAATCAAATTTATCCTGCTTACACGGGTACATATTGCAGCGACAATCATTATGGGAGTTATTGCTGCATAAATTCAATTGGCAATTCAGACATCCTAATTGCGAAAGCCATTGATCCCACCAGGCAGCCGTATGATTATTATACACGGTTTTCTGGTAATTGCACAAGACCTTACGTTGATGGTTGTATCAACAATCTGAACTATCCGCAATATGGATTAGATAATTTTTGTCCCGGAGATTCTATTGAAGGGTGTGGCTTTATGAATTTGCATGGAGCCACAAACACTTCCAGTTATTCTCCGGGGACCAACAGCCCGGGACCATACTTTACATGGCATTGGTCAACCGGCAGCAACAACAGCTATATTAGTGTAACTTCAACCGGCAATTATGCTGTTACCATGACTTCGCAGGATGGATGTTATGTTAGCAGAGATACCGTTTATGCAATTATTGATCCATCACCGGCAGAGCCTTCTATCAGTGATGATTTCGTTGTTAACACCAATGCATTGTATCCGCAACCCATCCACTTGTGTTACCCTCAGAATGTAACACTAACGGGAAATACCACTGTGCCATATTTCTACTGGACCGATAATAATAGCAACCTCATTGATAGTTCTCTTAGTATAACAGTGAATACCGGTGGATGGTATCATTTCTGGGTAGTAAATTCGCTTGGTTGTAAAAATGAAAATTCAGTGCAGGTAATTGTGGATTCATCTTTGACTCCTCTACATCCAGGTATTATGTTACAAAACGATGCTGATCATTATGACAGTATTGAGCTTTGTGCGGGAAACCCCTTTATTGTACTGCTTTTTGATTCTGTTTTAAATCCCAACCAGAATTTAGTTTGTATTAATTATGCAACCACTACCTTTACTGTCACACCTGCAATTTTATTTTTCAACGATTGTTCAACCTGGATAAATTGCTTTCCTACACATTCCGGATCTTATCAAATCACTGCACAATTGATAAGATTGAATAGTTGTGTTTCAGACACTTTTAATCTCAGCAAAACTATTTATGTTACTGTTGATTCATTGCCAGTAATCAATATGGTTATTGCCGGAAATACTTTGATATGCCCGGGAGATACAGCCCTGTTAACAGCAAGTGGTGCACCATCATATTTTTGGCAGGGGCCGGGAATAATCGGGAATCCAAATCATGCAAGTATTTCAGCTGACTTACCCGGATTATACCAGGTTAGCTGTACCATAACAGATTCCCACGGCTGCACAGGGCATGGAAATGCAAGTGCAAATGTTCAGATCAAACCAGCCCCTGTTATTACAATGGTTCCGTCAAATGGCATCATTTGTTCTAATGATTCCGCATTACTTCAATGTTCTGGTGCCGGAAATTTTCAATGGTATGGTACTGGTGGGGCTTTGGGGCATAATACTTCTTCAATGTACACTTCCTTACCGGGAATATATTATTGTGTGCTTACTGATACTTCAGGATGTATTCTTATTTCAAACAGTGTCGAAGTAACGAATTTTACGACGCCATATCTTATTTCAACTCCATCAAGTGTACTATGTCCTGGCAGTAGTATCACTATTCATGCAATTACCAGTCCGGTAAGTATTGTTCAATGGCAACCCCCATTAAATGGGAGTAATTTTAATCAAATAGTTACTACTGCCGGAACTTATCATTGCCACATTATTCTTTGTGGTGATACTGCTGATGCAAGTATTGTAATAACTGCCGACAATCCTTTAGCGCAGATATCACCTGCCGGTCCATTGCAAATATGCCCTGCAGATTCAGTTACATTAACTGCAAATCCGGGTGAGGTTGCTTATCAATGGTCTTTGCCCGGTGTCATCTCCCAATCAGTTGTTATCAATCATCCCGGAACTTATACTTTAACAACTACGGATATTGATGGATGTGTAGCAACAGATAATTTTATTCTTACAAATCCTGAAGCCAATGCAGGTGCTGACCAGTCTATTTGTATAGGTCAGTCAGCTACACTTTCCGCGACAGGTGGTGGGTCGTACTTGTGGAATACAGACTCAACAACTGCAATAATAACGGTTGATCCTTTGATGACAACTGTGTATTCGGTGACAGTTACTTTTCCAGGCTGTTCTGCCTCTGATAGTATTGTAGTCACTGTGAACCCAATCCCTACAGCCAATGCAGGAGCTGACCAAAGTATTTGCAATGGTCAGTCCGCTGTACTTTCAGCTACCAGTGGTGGAACATATCTTTGGAGTAACAATGCAACCACAGACTCAATCACTGTTAATCCTACAAATACAACAACATATTCTGTGGTGGTTACAACCTTAGGATGTACTGCTGCCGATAGTGTTGTGGTAAATGTAAATCCAATTCCAACAATCAATGCCGGCACCGGACAAAGCATTTGTGCTGGTCAGTCTGATACTCTGACAGCAACAGGAGGTGATAGTTATTTGTGGAGTACAGGTGACACTATCGCTTCAATAATAGTCAACCCTGATTCAAGCACCGTTTATACTGTAACTGGAATGAATAGCTACGGATGTTCATCTACAGCAAAAGTTTTATTAACGGTAAATCAATTACCGGTTATCAATATTTCCCATATTCCTCCAACAATATGTCAGGGCAATTCATGCACAATAACTGCAAGCGGAGGGTCAGTGTATAATTGGTCACCTTCAACAGGACTGGATACCACTTCAGGGTCTGTTATTATGGCCTCCCCTATGAGTAGTACTACTTATTTTGTTACGGTCTCAACGCACGATGGATGCACTGACACTTCAAGTGTGGTTGTCAATGTTGACTCTTTATTTGTTGTAAATCTTGGCCCTGATTTAATGCTTTGCCCTGACAGTTCTATAATTCTTGACGCAGGTAACCCTGGAGATTCATATTTGTGGTCAACAGGTGAAGTCAGTCATGCTATTTCAGTTGCTACACCGGGCACTTATTGGGTGAATGTAACCAAAGGTGCTTGCAATGTATCCGATTCAATTGATGTTTCAATAAGGCCAAAACTTCAACTTGGTGATGATGTTTCTTTATGCAATGAAGCGGAGTTAATTCTTAATTCAGATCTGGTAACTTCTTCTTATTTATGGTCAACAGGCCAAACAACTCCGGCAATTATTGTTCAGGAACCCGGGAAATATTGGTTAACAGTTGGGATAAATAATTGTAAGATGTCGGATACTATTAATGTCACTGGAGGCTATACTAATCTTTATGTACCAAATGCCTTTACTCCTAACAAGAATGGAGTAAACGATGTCTTCATTCCTAAAGGTGAAGGCATCGTGAATTTCGATATGAAAATATTTGACCGTTGGGGCGAAATGCTATTTGAAACCAAAGATTTTAATAAAGGCTGGGATGGTACTTTTAAAGATAGAATTGTTGAACAAGGAATTTATGTGTGGATCATAAAATATAGCACGGTTTGCACTGGTGATAATGATTTGCAGAAATTGGGACATGTCTTACTTTTTAAATGATATTACTTTGGAAAAGTAAGAGCGATACTTTGGAAAAGTTTCTTTCACTTTTCCAAAGTTTAGTCCCTGAATTCAATAATTTAAAAAACCAAAATAATATGAACATACCTCTCGAACCCGGCAAATATTATCATATTTTCAACCATGCAAATGGCAATGATTTTCTATTTAGTTCTGATAATAATTTTCGTTTTTTTCTAAGTAAATACTTGTTTTATATTGCACCCATTGCAGAGACTTTAACCTATTGCCTAATGCCAAATCATTTTCATTTTCTGATTAGAATGTTTGATGAAAGAGAACTCGATAAGTTAACCTTTAAAAAAGCTGTTAAGTATAAAACTTTTGAAGAGTACAATTCAAAACAATTTTCAAATTTATTCAGTAGTTATACTCAGGCTTATAATAAAGTGTTTATGAGGACAGGGTCTCTATTTTTGAAAAATTTTAAGCGTAAAGAAATCAACAACGAAAAGTATCTCCGCCAATTAATAATATACATCCATAACAATCCGGTGAAACATGGATTTACAGATATACCGGAAAATTGGAAACACTCATCCTATTCTGATTTCTTATCAAATAAATCAACCTTTATAAAAAGAAATGAGGTTCTGGATTTGTTTGAAGATATTGAAAATTTCAAATTTTGTCATAGACTTCAAATAGAATTATCAAATGATTTGCAATTGGAGGAATAAAATTGGAAAAAGTAAGGGCGGTACTTTGGAAAAGTTCTTTTCACTTTTCCAAAGTTTAGTGGTGGAAAATATTGTTGAGAAAATAGTAGCTAGAAAAAAAGAAGTAAAATTATCAATCAAATAAACTTTTCCAAAGTGAAGAAAACTTTGGAAAAGAATAAGCGATACTTTGGAAAAATAAAATAATTTTTCCCTCAACATTAAATTTTATTTTAATTTTGAACATGGAAAAAAATAATCTTCAAACAGTTTATACAGTAGGTCACTCTAACCAAACTATTGAATTTTTTATTGAACTGATAAAATCATTCTCCATTTCGTGCATCATTGATGTGCGTAGCATGCCTGCAAGCGCATACAACCCACAGTTCAACAAGGAAGCTTTGCAGAATTCTCTTTTGAACGAACACATCAACTACATGCATTTTGGTGAAGAATTTGGCGCAAGGCATACAGACCCTAAACTGTTGGATACTTATGGGAAAGTAGATTTTGAAAAAGTCAGGGAATCTGCATTATTTTTATCCGGCGTTGACAGACTTAAAACTGGTTTGGAAAAAGGTTATAATATCTCCCTCATGTGCTCGGAAGCCGACCCTTTCGACTGTCATCGTTTCGCGATGATCTCGTACTATTTGGTCCGGAATGGTTTTAATGTTCACCATATTTTGAAAGATAAAACATCGGTCACCAATGAAGAGTTGGAAGAAAAATTATTAAAAAAGTATGTGAAGCAAATTCCGCAAACCAACCTTTTTGAAGTATGGACCGAGAAAGAAAGATTAAATTTAGCCTACCGTCTTCGCAACAAGGACGTGGCTTACGACACTTTAAATATTTGAAAGATGATACGACTTCTGACAATGGGATTCACAAAGAAAACTGCCCAACAGTTTTTTGAAATACTTAAAAAAAACAAGGTGAAAAAGCTTGTTGATATCCGCATCAACAACACAAGCCAGTTGGCCGGTTTTGCAAAAGGTCCCGACCTGGCTTATTTCCTTAAAGAGATCAATGGCATTCCTTATGAATACATACCGGATTTCGCGCCTACCAAAGAATTGCTTTCAGATTATCAAAATAAAAAAATTGATTGGGCTGCTTATCAAAAAGTATTCAGGAAGCTTATAGAATCAAGGAATATTGCAGCAAAATACAATGTGAAGGATTTTGACAATGCCTGTTTTCTGTGTAGTGAAGAGCTGCCCACCCAATGTCACCGTCGTTTGCTTGTTGAATTTTTTAAAGAAATAAATCCTGAAATTAAAATTGTCCATTTGAAATAGAAAAGTCACATGCCCACTAAATTTGTATGTCTTAGCAATTCATTTAAAGAAGGTGGAAGATGCATAGCAGGAGTTGAACTGAACGATGACAACACTCCTGTTAAAACCTATGGCCATCTGAAATGGATCAGACCTGTCAGTCATTCTGTACATGGTGAAGTTGCCACCCACCTTGTAGATCATATCAATGTTTTGGATGTGGTTGAAATAACTCTTGATGGTTATCCGCCGGAAAAAAATTATCAATCTGAAAATGTCTTTTTTCGTGCAGACTCTATCAATGTTGCCGGGACTTTCAATCCTGAAAATATTTGCGAACTGTGCGACAACAGAAATAACATTTTCGGAAATCGTAATAAAGCTATTTCTGCACAGGAAATTCTAAACCTGAACTATTCGCTGATGCTTGTGAAGGCTGATCTGTTTGAGGTGGTCAACCAGGTCTATGATGACAATGTGCATAACCCCAAGACCCGGTTAAATTTTGCATTTCGTGGGTACAATTACAACCTCCCTGTAACTGATCCTGTATTCCTTTACAAGTATCGTTCGGACACAAATTATCTGAAAAACTGCATGCATCTTTTTCTTTGTCTTTCCATCACCGTTCCGTGGAATGACTGGTATTATAAGCTTATTGCAACAGTAATTCCTGTGTTCAATAAAGAGTGAATTATTCTTTCACGAATTTTTTCACTCCAATCCCACTTTCCGTTTTCACTTTCACAAAATACATCCCCCTTGCAAAGCCTGAAACATCAATGGTAGTTTGACTTTCATTTGCATTGATGCATTTGATCAATTGGCCTTGGATATTGAAGATTTCTATAGTTGAGTTTTGAAGTGAATTTATTGTAATCTTATCAATAGAGGGATTAGGAAATATTTCAAGGTTATCATTAAAATTAAAGTCTTTTATTGAAGTAGCAGAATCTTTTATACAACGCATATAAAATCCAAATGTTAAAGGAAGGCAGTAATTGTTAGCCTGTCCATCATCATAATTTAGATTTAAAATCCATGAAGTTGTTGCATCACATAAAGTACTTGTCCACCAGCCTGCATGTAATGTTAACATACTATAACCTCCATAACCAACAGTCCCATCACGGTATCCTCCCGGCAATGCAGTTAAACCGCTACTGTCATCAGCAAATTCATTTGGACAGAACCAATGTGCACATCCAATTTCTTTTAATTTTCTTCCAGCAATATGAATATTACCTAAATTATTAAAAAGAGTTGTCAGATCTGTTTCTGAAGGCACATGCCAGCCAACCGGACATAAATTACGGCTATCAGTTGCGGCATACCAATTGTAAAGCGAACCATAAGTTGAAATATAACTTGTGTCATTGTTATAATTGCATAATGCGCCATTGGTCAAACTACACCATTGAATACTGTCCTTAACATTTGGTATTGGATCACCATTACGATAATGAGTCACTTTTAGATTTTCATGCATCCATATCTGTGAACCGACAATTACAGTATGATAAACATTACCGTCAATATCGGTTATGGTTTGTGCCTGATTTCTTAAAATCAAAAAAGTAAATACTGACAAAAGGAGTAGTGATTTTTTCATCTGATTAATTGTTATTATGGTTTAATTGTTCAATTGCTAAATGGCTTAATTGTTTTATTCCTTAATAAACTTCTTTACTCCAATCCCATTTTTCGTTTTTACTTTCAAAAAATACATTCCCCTTGCAAACCCTGAAACATCAATGGTGGTTTGGCTTTCATTTATAATGATGCTATTGAGCAATTGGCCTTGTAGATTGAAGATTTCTATTGCTGATTTTGGAGGAGATTCTATTGTCAGAATATTTGTTGCAGGATTGGGATAAACTGAAATGTTTAGTGAATTACTCAACTCATTTATTCCCGTCATTTCCGTTAGCGGGCGTTTCCAAACACCTGCACCATCAGTGGCGGCATATAGATAATTGCCATTAACCAGCAATGCAGTTATTGCATTATACTTTAAACTATCGCTGGCATAAACCCAATCAGAACCATTATTCGTGGATATAAATACGCCGCCATCCGACTCTGTTCCTACAAAAGATTTTGTTCCCGAAAAGGCAAATGAATGCACATGATAATTAGTAAGTCCATTGTTTGAAGGCGTCCATGTACTTCCACCATTTGTTGAAACAGCCACCCCATTCTGTCCTCCGCCAAAGAGAGTTGATCCGTTCGCTGATAAAGTTTCTATATCATTAAATATTGGTATGCCGACTGTGTCAATCGCCCAGTTTAAACCATCATCAGTTGTTGAATAAACCCACCCACTGACGGCAGCATAGACAACGGAACCTATCGTTGTAATAGAAAATACTCCCGGATTACTCTGTAGTCCGTTATTCCTTTGCGACCAGCTATTGCCATTGTCTTCGGATAAAAGAATTCCATTCCCATAATAAGATCCTGCAAAAATTTTAGCTCCCGTAACAGCTATACTGTAAATCCGGTCATTTGAAATACCTGCTGTATCTGCATTCCAACTTGTGCCGCTATTTGTAGAACTATACACCCCCTTGTTCGTTCCTGCCAATATTTCCGTACCATTTAAAGTAAATGAATAAACAGAAGTTTGATTTGGAAGTCCACTGTTTGATTGAGTCCATGTTGATCCATTATCATTTGTTACGTAAACACCATTTTTTATTGTGCCTGCAAAAATAGAAGCGCCTGACGCGATAAGTGTGTTTACTACTGCATTTGCAAGTTTGTTATTTGCACCGGTCCAGCTCAGGCTAAAGGAAGTTGATTTGTAAACTCCATTATCTGTACCAATATAAATTGTTGCCCCATCAAGCATGATTGTATAAACACTCGTTAATGGAAGACCTGTATTTATTGCCGCCCAGCTTGCACCATGATCTGTAGATTTAAATATTCCTTTGTTAGTCCCGGCATAAACATTTGAACTGTCAGACGCGAAAGAATAGATTGTAGTATTGGCAGGAATACCAACGTTGGCAGAGTTCCAGGTAGCGCCATTGTCAATTGATTTCATAATACCGCCTCCAAAATATGCACCGGCAAAAATATTTGAACCATCAACTTGCAATGCGACAATTGAAGTGTCTGTAAGTCCATTATTAGCAACAGTCCAGTTTGCACCACTGTCATTCGAAATATAAATCCCATTCATAATAGACCCTGTAAAAATAGTTGTTCCTTTAATTACAATTGAACTGACATTTTGTAAATGTGGCAATCCATTATTTGACGCTGTCCATGTTGCCCCTCCATCTGTTGAAATATCAACACCAAATGTTGTCGCTGCAAATATTGAAGATCCTAAAATTGCAAATGAATTGGCATTATCCTCTGTAACCTGCGCCCAGTTAGAACCATTATCAGATGATCGAAATATACAACTCCATGTTCCGGCAAAGAGATTACTGTCTTTGACGGACAGTGCAGTTACACCATGTGATAATAGCCCACTATTTACCGGTGACCAACTTGCAGCGCTATCGTTCGAAACAAATACACCTCCATATGTCCCCGCAAAGATTTTGGAGCCTTTCTTGACAAGACAATTTACCGGACCTGCTGTGGGACCATTGGT
Organism: uncultured Bacteroidota bacterium; assembly: GCA_903889915.1. Taxonomy (GTDB): domain Bacteria; phylum Bacteroidota; class Bacteroidia; order Bacteroidales; family CG2-30-32-10; genus CAISZK01. The sequence goes on along the minus strand of CAISZK010000087.1, from coordinate 7,735 downwards.
TTGCTGCCATTGTGCTTCACAATTAAAAGTGATCACTGCCAAAATAAAAGTGAAGACTGTTGCTAAAAATAAAATTGTTTTTTTCATCTTTTTAATTGTTTTATGGTTAAATTGTTTAATTGTTAGGGGGGCTTTATTCCTTAATAAACTTCCTGCAATACCTCTCCTTCCCATCCCAAACATTCAGCAAATACAAGCCTTCCTGAAGATTTGAAATGTTGATGACATTCTCTTTTGAATTTTTTAAAACTCCTTTGCTTACTTGTTTTCCTATCAGATCAAAGATTTCATATTGCAGGCTGCCTTCAATTCCTGCGGTTTCAATAGTGATGAAATTTGTTGCCGGGTCTGGAAAAACAGTCACAACTTTTTTCTTAAAATTATTTTCAAAAATACTGGTTGTTAAACATGTCAAAGAGTCTTCTGACACGCATACATCATCAAGATAATAGAGTGCGAATGGCATAGAAGTAGAATTTAAATTAATAAAATGAATAGTATCCACATTCATATACCCAATGGTAATGAATTTATAAGCAGAATCGGAAATAAATGAACCGGAAATTGTAGTCCAATTAAGAGTGTCAGTAATTATTAAATCTGAATAAAATTTCACAAATGATTCCCACCATGAATAACTTCCGCAAATTGCATAATCAGGAACAGTAGAAAATCCGATTCCCATTCTGTCAGATGCAGCAGAAGATTTGCCTGATAATGAAATTTTAAAACTTACAAAATATTTTTGTCCAACAATTAATGGTGCAGTTAATTCTTCGCCAATATTATCAATCTGCGTCGCATAGCCATTAAATAAACTAAATTCTGCATAACCATTTCCTGATGCCGGTTGTTGGTAACCATATTTATTATCAGGAACTCCATATCCATTGCTCCCACAAGAATTGAAATACGATGCATTTCCTGAAGCATTATACCATCCGGTTGCATTTGAAATTTGGCATGTCGCATTAGGGCAGGCTGAATAATTTTCAAAATCCGGATTTACAACAAAATTTTGCGATCTTAAAGAATGGGAAATTGAAAATACTAATGTTACGAGCAATAAAGGTAAAGTTGTTTTTTTCATCTTTTATTTTTTTTATCCCTTAATAAACTTCCTGCAATACCTCTCCCTCCCATCCCAAACATTCAGCAAATACAACCCTTCCTGAAGATTTGAAATGTTGATGACATTCTGTTTTGAATTTTTTAAAACTCCTTTGCTTACCTGTTTTCCTATCAGATCAAAGATTTCATATTGCAGGCTGCCTTCAATACCTGAAGTTTCAACGGTAATGAAGTCCTCAGCAGGATTGGGATAAATCGTTAATTGCTTATTGATTTTAGGTACTGTTGCAAGCGCTGAAAAACTGCCACCACAGGGAGTGGAATCGTTAATGAAATATTTGCGGATGCTGTCAATTCTTTGTTGCATCACTTGAACTCCTGCCCATGCATTGGTATCAATAAAATTTCTTCCAAAAACATAAGCCATATCCAATTCTTCCATCGCTCCAGGTTCAAAAGTAAATGGACCACTAGAGCCAAGTCCGCGCCTATCATCTGGTGTATCGCCTGCGGTTATTTCAGTCCAATTTTTAGGGCCATTTGGAGGCAGACAATTCGTACCCCAATTGCTGGTGTCAGTAATGCCTGGAGTTTCAAAACTACACGCTGGTCCATATCCACTATTATCTACTTGCCCTCCTCCTCCATAATTCATTTGTGCTGTATCTCCCCAAAACCCTTTAAGTAAATAATAAGCATAAATTGGATCGCCATGTGTTGTAAAGTTACTCAGTCCAACAGTATCATAATAGTGAGAATTAAATTTAGTTAAACCCAGTCTTTCATCATCAATTATTCCATTTCCAAAGTTAGCTCCGTTTACACTTGCATCACATTTTTGCTGGCCATATTGATCATATTTTGGATTGTCCAACCCATCAGGATCCATATAAGGTCCTGCTAAAAAAGTTACTGATTGTGTTGGTGGGTGTACGCCATAAGCATAAGGCTGACCTGAACCGTCAATATTTTTAGCATTATATCCAAAATAACTTCCTCGGTCAACATCGCAACCAGTAAAATCATCATATGGATATCCTATATCCAAATCAGTATAGATACCAACGTAGGAATTCCGATATTTGTTGGGTGAGAGATTATAGATTTTATAATTTACAAAAACTGTATTCCACAAAGCAGAATCTTCATTGCAGGCAAAAGCATAAGCCATTCCCCGCACTTCTATTCCAAGTTTATTTCCATGACTTTCAGTATGGGGTTTTCTGACATCATTTATTACAAAAAAAATTGCTTCATCACCCTTTATTAATGGGTAATCTCCATGACCTGGATTGTAGATTCCATCATGATCGTTATCGAAGAAAGGCGCTATAATATTTGCCTGCCCTAATGCAACATTTCCGTTTGCAGGCCAGTTTTGAATTGAAGCCGGAATTACATATCCAGTTTGCCACCAATGAGCTTTGAAATAATCAATATCCGATTTGTAAATTTTCCATGTCTTATTCCATTTTGCATCATAAAGAGAGTCATACACATTTGAAATGGGACCCGCAAAAAAATCATGACCATTCTGATTATAAAATTCAGCGGCAATATGTAATGTGTCAATGTTGTCCCGTCCGCCAATCCATAAAGTGGACCTGAAAATCGTATTTTTCCCACTCCCTTTTGGCACTTCAAATTTAGCTAATTGATGGCTAGAAACTGAATCATTAAAATCGAATAAAACGCCATTGCTGTTTATCCTTGCGTTGATATTATTAATATCAAGAGAATCGAAGGCTACCGGTTGCGAAATACCACTTTGATAAGTGAACAAAAAAATCGCAATTAGAGAGAGTAAAAGTTTTTTCATTTCTTTAATGGTTTTATGATTAGTTTGTTTAATTGTAATTTGGCTTTATCCCTTAATAAACTTCCTGCAATACCTCTCCCTCCCATCCCAAACATTCAGCAAATACAACCCTTCCTGAAGATTTGAAATGTTGATGACATTCTCTTTTGAATTTTTTAAAACTCCTTTGCTTACCTGCTTTCCTATTAAATCAAATATTTCATACTGAAGGGTGCCTTCAATACCGGTGGTTTCGATAGTAATGAAATCCTCAGCAGGATTAGGATAAATCGTTAATTGTTTATTGATCTTCGGAACTGTAGCAAGCGCTGAAAAGCTGCCTCCACATGGAGTGGTATCGTTGATGAAATATTTGCGGATGCTGTCAATTCTTTGATCCATTATTGTGACTCCGGCATTAGAACCGGAATTTACATAATCTCTTCCGAAAACATAGGCTAAATCCAATTCATCAATTGCACTTGGTTCAAATGTAAAAGGACCACTTGAACCAAATCCCCGACGATCGTCAGGTGCATTGTGGGCTGTTTGTTCATCCCAATATTGTGGACCATTAGGAGCTATGCCTCCTAAACCCCAGTTACAGGTGTCACTATTCCCCGGAAACATAAAATTACAAGCAGGGCCGTATGCACCTGCACCTGAATGTCCGTTACCTCCATATAGCATTTGAGTGCTGTCCTTCCAAAATCCTTTAAGATAATTATAATAGTCCATTGCGGAATATGGATCTGAAGCATAAACAGGGGCTCCCTGGGCATTATTATTAAAATAAATGAACTTAGTCAACCCAAATCTTTCATCATCAATAATTCCATTTCCAAAATTTAATCCATTTATACCTGCATAACAGATTTGATGACCATATTGATCGTATTGGGGATCATCCATTCCATCAGGATCCATATAAGGTCCTGCTAAAAAAGTTACGGACTGTGCCGGAGGATAAGATCCATAAGCATAAGGCTGACCTGTGCCATCAATATTATGACCATTATAAGAATAATAACTTCCTCTGGCCACATCACACCCAATATAATCATCATTTGCATACCCAATTTCGGTATCTGTGAATATGCCAATATATGTATCATTATATCTGTGGTGTGAAAAATTGCATATCTTATAATTTACAAAAATGGTATTCCATAAAGCCGAATCTTCACTGCAGGCAAAAGCATAAGCCATACCTCGAACTTCAATTCCCAATTTATTCCCATGACTTTCGGTATGCGGGTTTCTGGCATCGTTAAATACGTAGAATATCGCTTGATCACCTTTGATCAATGGATAATCACCATGGCCGGGATTATAGATTCCGTCACTGTCATTATCAAAGAAAGGTGCAATAATATTTGCCTGCCCAAGTGAAATATCACCATTTGCAGGCCAGTTTTGAATTGAAGCCGGAATCATATAGCCTGTTTGCCACCAATGTGCTTTATGGTAATCTACATCAGCTTTATTCACTTTCCAGGTTTTGTTCCATTTGGCATCGTAAGCTGAATCGTAAACATTGGAAATAGGTCCAACAAAAAAATCGTGTCCAACCTGTTCGTATAATTCAGCGGCCACATGCAGCGTGTCAATGCTATCCTTTGCCCCAACCCATAATGTTGAATTGAAAATGGTGTGTTTTCCGCTGCCTTTGGGCACATCAAACTTTGGATGATTGTTGAAGTCCCAGAACAAATTTCCATTGGCATTTATTCTTGCATTGATATTGTTTATATCAAGCGAATCGAAGGCTACCGGTTGCGAAATACCACTTTGATAAACGAACAAAAGAATCGCAATTAGAGAGAGTAAAAGTTTTTTCATACTATGTAATGTTTAAAAACAATTTATTTGACGCGTCAAAGGTATAATATAAAAAAACAGAAATCAAGGACAATTAAGTAAACGGTCGGTTTGGTCAAACGAACGGTAATTTTTGGGTAAATTTTAACACTAATAATTGTTCGTTTTCTGAATTTTCAAAAAAAAGGATGTCTTGTTTATGTTCCAAAGTCAGAAATTTTCAATCCTGATTCAAATTCTATTGCTGTACGTTTCCCAAAGCAAAACCTGCCAGGGTTTTCTTCCAAACCTGGCAGCGTTTAATTCACCATTCCAACCCATCCTCCCCCATGTCTCCAAAGTCCCCTTCTTTCTATCATCTGTTTTCTATTTCCATTTCCTTTGACCCTTTTTTAATAACTAATCCCCATATTTGAAATTAGCACTCCTTTCCCAAAAATCGAAACCCCTATACTTTTCATCAAGAATCCTAAATTTAATTTTACAATCTCTTAATTTCTCATTGTATTATTGATACTTTTTTTGAATATCCGCTATTGTACCAGTTTATTTAATTTACCGCACTCAGAAAAATTAAAAAAGAACCTTATTTTACCCTTTTAAAACCTTAGTAGTAAAGGCAAATACAGGTGTTTTTGACCTTATTACCTTATTTTCCCCAAAATAAGGTTAAAATTCTTGATTATCATATTTCTACTAAGGTTAAAAAATAAAAAATAAGGTTTTTTCGAAATTACTTATCTTGATTTATTAATAACAATACAGTGACTTTTACACTGGTATAATTGCGGATATTAAAAATACTTTTCATCACAAACCCTGGTTTTTTCATTGAATACCCTAAAGTTTACATCGAGACATTGAACTTTTGCATTGACATGTCAATATTCCCCTGATCGCGTTCGTCAATAAGTTTGCACTCTGTCGCCGAGAAGTGTGTGATAAATGATTCATCAGATTTTCAATTCCTAAAAAATAACATTGTACTCATGCTCGCATTCCCCGAGAAACATCTCCCAATGCGAGGATTAAATCTCCCGTTGAAGGAATTATATATTTCTTAATAAGAATTAAAACTTTCAAGTTGGGAATAATTATTTTCATGGCGAGAATTAAAGCTGTCAATTTGAGAATAATTATTTTCGTGACGAGAATTAAAGCTGTCAATTTGAGAATAATTATTTTCGTGATGAGAATTAAAGCTGTCGATTTGAGAATAATTATTTTCGTGACGAGAATTAAAGCTGTCAAGTTGAGAATAATTATTTTCGTGACGAGAATTAAAGCTGTCAAGTTGAGAATAATTATTCTAGCGTTGTAAAATTCCTTTGCTTAGCCGTCGTCTAAAGGAATAATTTGCTGTTTTACAGCACGCAGGCGAAAAATTATGCAATAGGGATGAGGAAATTTTGAAAAACGATTTTTCAGACGAGAGTACGCAAGGATATTTTAATAAGATTTTTAAATCTAAGTTACCTCGAATGTAAAAGTTTTGGGAAATCTTAAATCAAAAATCTCAAATCAAAAATAAATCCTTAAATTTCTTGGGTACTACTATTTCGTAGGGCTAAGCCAATTCAATGGGTCAGTAAGCACCTTCCCAAACCACACTTCGAAATGCAGTTCTGTTTTCGATTCGTCGGTATCGGTATAAATAAGGCCTATGCTTTGTTTTGTTTTCACTGCTTCGCCTGTGGTTACATAAACATCTGTCAGGTTTGAATAAACTGTCAGATACTCGCCATGCCTCACAATAACGGCTTTGTTGGCGCCGGGAATTGATACAATGCCGGTAACTTTGCCATCAAACACAGCGCGGGCTTTCGATCCCTGGCTGGTAGAAATATCAATGCCATTATTTTTAACCTTCACTTCAGTGAGAACCGGATGAGGATGCACGCCAAAAGTGCTGGTAACAACTCCCTTTTCAGTTGGCCACGGCAGCTTGCCAAGATTGGCTGCAAAACTGTTGGAAAGTGTTATATCCGCATCCGACAGCCCCAGCTCTTTTGATGTTGTCGAAACTTTAACAGTGGGTGTTGTCGTGGTTGTTTCAGGAGTTGTGGTGGTGGTGGTTGCTGTAGTAGTAGTAGTGGTATTATTTGTTTTTGAAGTTTTCTTTTTTGTTTTTTCAGCAGCCTTTTTAATTTCATCTGCTATCACGGCAGTGATGGACTGTTGCAGTTTAACAGCTTCCTTTTCTTTATCCTTTATGGTTTTAAGCAATTCTGCTTCCTTGAGCGACAATTTTTTTACAGCTTCATTTTTCTCAGTCTTTTCCTGTGCCAGCAGCGTTTTTTCATCTTCTTCATTTTGCAGAAGCACTGTTTTCCCTGATTTGATGGCTTTGAGTTCTGCTATTTTGGCGCTCAGATCGTGTGCTGTTTCAGTGATCTGTTCAGATTGTTTTTTACGATAATCAGTGTATTGTTGAAGGTATTTTAAACGAACATAAGCCTGGTTGATATCGGATGAAGCAAAGACGTACATCAGACGGGCGCAGGCGCTCCTGTTCTTATAAGCATAAACGATCATTTTTGCATAGTCTTCTTTCAGTTGTTTAAGCTGCGCATTAAGACTGGCTGTTTCACTGATGCTGCTTGCAATTTGCCCATCAACACCATCTATTTCCGTATTTACAGTCGAAATAAGATCTTCACGCTGCCCGATCTTATTATTTAAAATGAGCAGTTGATTCATCGAGATCAGTTTGCTTTTCTTTGTTTCGTTCAACAATTTATTGGTGTACGAAATGTCGGATTCCAATTTAATTTTGGCGCTCTGCAGTTTTTCCTTTGTTTTCTGGGCAAAAATATTGCTTCCTGCATAGTAAAAAATAAATGCAAGCAGCACAAGAAGGGAACAGAGAAGTGCTAGGTGATTTGATCTGGGAGCTTTCATATTTTGAGTCATTTGTCAATAGTCATTTGTCATTGGGGTCATTAGTCATTTGTCATACGTCATTTGTCATACGTCATTTGTCATACGTCATTTGTCATACGTCATTTGGTCATTCGTTATTTGGTCATTCGTCACTATTGACTA
>CAISZK010000086.1 GCA_903889915.1 uncultured Bacteroidota bacterium | reverse complement strand
GTGCTCGAACGAACCTCAAAAATTCTTTGTGATTTTGAAGGTAAGTATTATAAAAAAGCCATGCAGGAATTGCCCGAGCATTTACAGTATTCTCCTGAAATGGTTACATATGGTTTTAATGCTTTCAGAGGCTCAAATAGTCGCAGTACCCTTAAACGAATGTTGAAACAAATAGGTCCAGATTACCATTGCCTTGATTATTATGTAAGTTTGCGTCATGCCCATCACCAGCGTGCTATACCTATGGGAACGGTTTGCCATGTTGCTGCCGGCAATATCTTTCTGGGCTCTGTAGGGTCTCTTATTCAGGGTATCATCACAAAGAATGTGAATATTCTCAAGGTTTCTTCTCAGGATTTTCTTTTCCCTTCAATGTTTATGGAAGCTCTTATTGAAGCTGACACACACAATGAAATTGTACCATATATCGCCATGACATACTGGAGTCGCCATAACAAAGGTGTTGAAGATATCGTCAAACAGGTTTCAGACGTTATTTTGCTCTTTGGAGGTGAGGAAACAGTGAAGCAATACAAGAACGGACTGTCAGCAAAAGCGGAAGTATTGGCTTTTGGTCCGAAAATAAGTTATGGTATTGTAGGCAGAGGTCTCAGCGATGAACAATTAAACGAAGCCGCAAAAGGGTTTGCACACGACATCGTTCTCTGGGAACAGCGTGCCTGCACATCGTGTCAGAATATTTTTATTGAAGAAGATGCCGGCAATGATGCTTTTGTAAAATATCTATATGAAGCACTGGAAGCCGAAGCAGGAAAATTTCCTCAGTCATCATTAAATATTGATACAGCCATAGAACTGCGCAAAGAAAGGGAAATGCTTAAATGGAAAGAATTTAATGGCCAACTTAAAATGAAAGAAGGGGAAAAGGCCTATCATACAATCATTGTACAGCAGTCGGCAGATATCATTGATTCTCCGCTCAACCGAACCATTTTTGTAAATATTGTAAAAAATTATACCGACATTCTGAAAGGCAATCTGAGCCGGATGAAATATTATATGTCAACGCTTTCTGTGGCTTCAACAGATAAAATGCAACAAATAACAGAAGATTTCATGCGCATGGGTGTTATGCGATTTGTAAAGCCCGGTATCATGTCATCTGGAAGAAACCCCGAACATCCGCATGACGGCAAAATGATACTGCAAAATTTAGTGCGTTTAATGAACTATGAAGATCTACCCTCTGAAAAATTTGGCTTGGAAAGTATTTCAGGACAAATGAAAGACTACTTCATGCTTGCAAAAATCAATGACCTGATGCTGACGGCTGCAACAGCTCCGTTTTATGCACAATTTTATGAAAAATTAAGTTTGCCACTCAAAAACCTTGATGCATTTAACGCAGTACCTACTCTTGAAAAAACACACCTTTTTGAGTGTTCTGCTGACGAAAATTTTAGGTTGGTGACAGAAAAGCCAGACCATTGCTATGTTTTTGCTTCGGGAGGCACAACCAATCGCCCTAAGTTTTTGCTTTATAGCAATGATGAATTTGATGAATCAAAACGGGTATTTGGTAAAGGCTTCAGAGCAACAGGGGTAAATGAAACAGATGTAGTTGCCAATTATTTAAAAGCAGGAGGATTATATACAGGGTTTCTGGCTGTAAATTCTGGGCTTGAAGAAACAGGGTGCAGAATAATTTCACTTTCATGCAATCAGCCGGTTGATCAAACAATAGAATATTTAAAAACGTTTAGACCTAATGCCATTCTTGGCTTTCCAAGTGGTTTAATAAGGCTTGCAGAAGCATGTGAACTAACCAAAGCAGATATTGTGTTTGAAAAAGTATTTTATGCCGGAGAATACATATCGCAGGCTGATATAGATAGTATTATACGTGTTTTCAAAGTAAAGATTTTTAAATCGTTCGGCTATGCCGCAGTAGAAACAGGTCCGATTGGCTACCAGTGTGGACACTGCAAGGGAACGGAACACCATGTAGCAGAGGACTGGTGCAGGGTAGATATTAATGAGTCAAAAGAAGTACTTGTAACAGTTTTTGGACGAAAGTTATTTCCTGTCGTTAAATATAATGTCGGAGACCTTGCTGAATGGGTGAATGAGCCCTGTGGCTGCGGACGTACCTCACCACGCCTGCGGCTGCTTGACCGAAGTGCTAAATGTATCGTGCTGCAGGCTAGCAGTATCTCCTTTCAAGATATTACCAATATATCTGGTAAGTTCACTGAGTTAACATCTATTTATCAGGCAGTTATTGATGAAGATGAAAAGAAATTTATAAACATTACAGTTAATATAGAAACCCGCATCCCTGAATATGCGACAGATGAAAACCTGAGAAAAAAAATAGAGTTGGCATTTAATAAACAGATCCATGCATTACGTGATTATCGGGAAGCCAATAAAATTAGTAATTTCATGGTGGTTTTGCTTCCACCGGGCGGTATCATGAGTGTAGAAAGGACTTCAAAAACCAAAAGGATAATAGATAACAGAAAATAATGAAAACATTTTTAGAATATTCTAGTTCATTTGAAATTAAAATCGATGCTGATTTGCTGGATTTTGGCACAAAAGATTCTGAATACTGCATTTTTCAAAACTCCACTCTTTTGCTTACACCAGCAGGCAATATGTTTTCGCATCCTTCGGAAGGAGTCGTTCGCCTATTAATTACTGATTTGCAGTTATTTAACAGCTCTTCCTTGCCAGTGCTCTCAACTCCAATACTTTATTCATTCAGAAAAGATATATTCAAAGCTGATGATGATCCGTTTTTGCATCTATGGAAAAATCTGCTCATCTCAGACCCTTTTGTCCTTATCAAAACTACTGGCAATCAAGCAAATCAGCTATTCAGTCCCGATGACCCCCTCTTTTCTTTTTCATTTATCACCCTTACAGTATTGATTGAGCTAGTAAATGACTTTGCAAGTAAGGCTATGAGTGAAATAATTATGGAAGAGAGTGATTTGCATCCTTTCCCTGAAATTTTAAAATTGAGCTATAACCGATTATCACCAGACCAGAAAGTGGCTGTTCAGGCTTTAAGCAATGTTCATCAATCAGGAATCGTTTTACCCTTATTGCTGATATTAGATGAAATAGGTACTGATGAATATGTAAAAGGACTCATATCACTTAAATTAAGAACAAAAGAGCAATATGCCGAAACCCTTGCCGAAGTTGTCGGGGTACGTACTTACCTTGATTTAATAATGCAAAAACAAGCTCAGGGCAAAACAACATTAGCCCTTATCAAAGAGGGAGAAGGAGATGCAACAGAATTCAAATCAACACTTCGTTGGGATATACGTGCCGGAAAAACAAACCCTGCTATTGAAAGGTCATGTCTGAAAACCATAGCTGCTTTCCTGAATTCGAAGGGTGGCAGCTTACTTATCGGAGTTCGTGATGATGGTTCTATTGAAGGTCTTGAAACCGATAAATTTGCCAACGAAGATAAATTTCTACTTCACCTCTGGACTCTAATCCGGACTTGTTTAGGAAGGGATTTCAGTACTTATATACACACAAGATTAGAGAAAATAGATGAAAAAACAGTTTGTGTGGTCGATTGTCTTCCTTCCAACAGACCTGCTTTCCTTCATCAGCCCGGATTTGATGAGGAAATGTACATCAGAATCGGGCCATCGAGCAATGCTTTAAATATCAGTGAAGCTTTAAAATATATTGAAGATCGGTTCAGCAATTTAATAAATTTGTAAAACTTAATAATAAAGGAGAATATTTATGACAACACTTAATGAATCGGAAAAATCGTTAAAAGAAAATCTGGAATATTGGAAGAATTATTTACAAGATGCACCTTTGCAAATTCCTCTTTGTTTTTTGGGGAAAGGAGATGGAACTATATCCAGCTCAATTAATTTCAAACTGAATCCTGAGCTGCAAAAAAAAATAGCGGTTTTTGTGTCTTTAAACCAATATAAGGTTTCAAATCTTTTTACAGCATTATGGGTTACTCTTATTTCGCGTTATGCTGACCAGAATGATATTGTGATGTTTGCGTCAGATCTTTATATGCCTTTAAAAATTTCAATGACTAAAGAATCAAGCTTATTAGAAGTTGTTTCAAGTATAGCTTCGCAATTAGATGAAGGGAAAAGTCATCCCCTTCTCAATATTGACCCATTGATTGAATCTTTGAGTTTAGACTCCAAATCTAGTGTAAAATCAGGTATAGTAGCTATTAGAAAAGCTTCGAATCTTTCTTCTCAACATCAAAATCTCAAACCATATGATTTGCTGTTTGAGTTTGTTCCGAATAATACTGAATCCTTTGAAATTATTTTTAACGACAAGTTCGAGGATTTCTATATAAAACAAATGGGTAATCATTTTGTGTCTTTACTAGAAGGAGTCATGTCAAACCCGTCAGCAAGCCTTTACTCAATCCCAATTACAACACCAGATGAAAATCAGCGAATACTTTTTGATTTCAATAAAACAGAAGTTAATTTCCGTGATGATGTAACCTTGCATCAGCTTTTTGAAGAACAGGTAGAGAGAACTCCGGATAACATTGCTGTAGTTTACAAGAACAAAAGTATAACATACAAAGAATTGAATGAAAAGGCTAATCGTCTGGGTCATGCTATTAGGGGTCACTACCGTACAGTATACAAGGAAGATATACTTCCGGATACACCGATAGGAATCTGTATGGACAGGGGCATTGGGATGATTGTGGCAATAATGGGAATTCTCAAAGCGGGATGTGCTTATATGCCTATTGATCCGACCTATCCTGCAGATCGCCTTCGCTTTATGATGGATGATGCTCTTGCGCCTCTGGTCGTAACTGAAATGGCCAATCTCGAAAAACTTCTCTTTTTAAATGAAACAGACTATGGCGTAATTTCTCTTGATGGTGGTTGGGAGGTCATCTCGAAATACTCAGGGAAGAATCCTGAACTCATCAACAATTCACGAAACCTGGCATATATCATCTATACTTCAGGTTCCACAGGCCGACCCAAAGGTGCAATGATTGAACACAGAAGTGTTATTAACTATGCTTTCTTTGATAAGAAAACACGTCATATCAGCCCGGGAGACCGCGTACTTCAGTTCTCTTCAATAAATTTTGACATGTCTGTTGGAGACATGTTTCCTTCATTATTATTCGGGGCTACATTGTACATTACTCATAATGAACTGAGAATGGATCCGGAAGCATTGTTTATTTATATTAAGGAAAATTCTATCAACAATATATTTTTGACTCCTGCTGTATTAAATGCCATGCCGAAAGAAGATGTGCCGTCTCTGAAATTCATTTATGTGGGCGGCGAAATCAGCGACAGAGAAACATTAAATTTCTGGAGTAAAGGAAATAATTTACTCAATGTTTACGGGCCTACCGAGTGTACAGTTATTTCAAATGGATGTATCTATAATGAACAGAGTTTAAGTACTGAGATTGGTGGTCCCAACGATAATATGAAAGTCTATGTGCTTGACAAATTTCTGAACCCTGTGCCGGTAGGTGTACCAGGCGAACTTCATATAGGCGGGACAGGTGTAAGCAGAGGATATTTGAATCGCCCTGAACTTACAGAGGAAAGTTTTATAAAAAATCCATTTATTACCCAGGAAGAAAAAAATAGCGGAAAAAATCTCAGGCTTTATAAGTCGGGCGACCGCGTTAGGTGGCTCAACAATGCTTCAATTGACTTTATGGGACGGGTGGATTTCCAGGTAAAGATAAGAGGGTTTCGTGTTGAACCGGGCGAAATTGAAGCCGTTCTTTCCTCTCATGGGGAAATTAAGGAATGTGTTGTGGTTGCTTATAATGAGGGTAATGAAAACCGTCTGGCTGCTTATTATGTGCCGATGCCCGAAACATCGCCTGCCATCACTGACTTAAAAGCTCATTTGTCAGAGTTTTTACCTTATTTTATGATTCCTGCTGTATTTATGGAACTGGCAGAAATGCCTTTGTCGCCAAACAATAAAATAGAACGCAAGTTATTACCGCCACCGACAATAGCGCTTTTATGCTCCAGAGATAAATCTCCTCAGGCATATGTGGCACCTGAAACGCCGCATGAAGTGTTGATTTCTGAAATTCTCTGTGTAATTATGAACCTCGAAAAAATCAGCACCGACAGCGATATCTTCGACATGGGTGCTCATTCTCTGATGGCTGCTAAGATTGCTTCTGAAATAAGAAAGAAGTTTTCTAAAAAAATTGAACTTAAAGATATTTTTGAACATCGCAATATTCAAAGACTGGCCAAATTTATCTCTGAGATTAAAATGAACGAAAAAGCGGAACTTATTTCAATTTCGAGGGTAATTAACAGAAAAAACATTCCACTTTCTTTCCAGCAGGAACAGATATGGTTTTTAAGCAAACTTGTTCCCAACAACAGGGCTTATAATTTTCAATTTTCATTATCGCTGAAAGGAAAACTCGACAAAAACATTTTAGTCCAGTTTCTCAATGAAATGGTTATCCGTCATGAGATATTGAGGACAACTTTCCATGAAAGTACTCAGGGTCCTGTTCAGATTGTCCATGCACCCTGGAAAGTAAAACTTAATGAAGCCGACCTGACCAACTTGCCCGAAAATAAAAGAGCTGAAGAAGCGGAAAGACTTATGGAAAAAGTTTTATCCCATGCATTTGACTTTAGCAAACTTCCACTTGTATCGTGGAGCCTTTTTAAAATAAGTGAAGATGAACATATTTTCCTTCACATGGAACATCATTTTCTTCATGATGGGTGGGAAGCAGGTATTTTCCTTAGAGAAATGAAAGCATTTTATATTGCCACTCAAGAAGGTAAGCCTTCTCCTCTCCAGGAATTACCTATACAATATGCCGATTATGCTATATGGCAGCGCAACAAT
>CAISZK010000085.1 GCA_903889915.1 uncultured Bacteroidota bacterium | reverse complement strand
CGGTGGAAGGATGAACTCATATTGCCGCACTAAGAGGTCATACGGTGGAAGGATGAGCTCATATTGCCGCACTAAGAGGTCATACGGTGGAAGGATGAGCTCATATTGCCGCACTAAGAAGTCATACGGTGGAAATATGAACTTTTGCAATCCAAATTAACAATTTATTTCTCTATTTATCAGATGTTTGTGTTGTGTAATAGAATCTGAATATTCAAAATTAAAACTCTCAAAAATGCCTGAAATCCCCTGTTTTCGGGCATTTTGAGAGATTTTTTGAAAGAACGTGATGAAAAATTATTTGATCAGATACACAAGATTTGACAACTTTTTGAAAGTTGTCAAATCTTATAGCATAATAAATTTGGGGAAATTATTTTGAAAATAGATTTGGAATAATAATTATGAGTACTTTTATAGCGTCAATTTGAAAGGTAAATTTTTCAGGTATGAAAAAAGTTTTACTAGTTATTTTATTTATTTGTTTGACCTGTTTCGTACATGCACAGAGTATTATTGCAGGACAACATAACGTGGACGATTACTATTATAAATTTACTCCCGATAGTATTGTAATTTCTATCCCGGCACATGGAACCACTTATAGTGATCATTATTATTCTCTAGATATAAACCATGATGGTATAATGGATTTTCAATTTGCATTACTTGCCCCCTCTGGTGCATTGGGACAAAATACAGATCATTGCCTGATAACCGGGCTTAATAACAATGATGTAGCTTTTGCCCGCTATGACACCTGCTTTAACAATGGCGGTGTTTATGGAAGTTGTTCAAGTAGCATTGGAATGGCTTATGCATTTCATTACAATGACACCATAAATTCCAATGCAAATTGGCAAAGTTTAGGTTATTTAAGTTATTACTTTATGATGATGGGTACGCCGACTGATAGTTCAGCTTGCTACTGCAATCGTTCTTATAGTTCCGATACTGCATACCTCGGTGTTCGTATAAAAGTAGATTCTTCCTTTGAATATGGATGGATAAAAATTGTTGGAACAAGTTTTAGTATTGGGAGTGCAACAACACTAACTATGGGAGAATATGCATGTCAAAATTGGAGTTTAGGTGAAGAAGAAATAATAAAAAATGCCAGCCGGTTTTCACTTTTCCCCAACCCCGCCAGCAACACACTAACAATAGAAACCCCTTCACCTTCTACTATAAAAATCTCCACCATACAGGATCAACTAATAAAAACCATTGCAACCAACGGCAGTAAAATAAATGTTGACCACGTTGGATATTCATCCTACGTGGTAAATGTTTCAGCATGGCCTGATGGAGTGTATTTAGTTGAGGTGAGAACCGAAAAAGGAATTGCGGTGAAGAAATTTATTAAAGAATAAAAAAAGATAGAAAATTGATGATAGAAAAAAGATGATAGAAAATATTGAGCAGCCTGCAATCATCAATTGGTAGGCTGCAATATTGAACATTGAAGAATTTTAAAAATTAAATTCATGAAAAAAACAATACTCCTTGCTACCATGCTCGCCATTTTTGGCTTGAGCGTAAATGCACAGTGGATTCAAACTAATGGTCCTTATGGCGGACAAATAAATTGTTTAGCTGTAAAAGGTTCTGAAATTTTTGCAGGAACTGATGAAAATGGAATATTTGCAACTTCAGATAATGGGTCAAGCTGGATATCTCTGAATACTGAACCAATTGTCAGTAATACTACTTCATTATTAACTTATGGATCAAATATTCTTGCCGGAGGTCAAGGATATACTGCTTACTCAACAGATAATGGCATAAGTTGGACTTCTGTTTTATATACTTCTGGTACTTCATTTGCAGTGATTGGATCAAATATTTTTACAGGTTGCTATAGAATGTCCATATCATCAGATAGCGGTATTACTTGGACTCAAATGAATAATAATGTTCCTCCAAATTATCCGGGAGTATTAGCTGCATGCGGAACTAATCTTTATGCAGGTATTGATTATTTATTCTGTACTGGTGGTGGTATGTATAAATCAATTGATAGTGCTACAAGTTGGACGGTAATAAATTCTGGTTTGCAAAATAGCTGGATACAGGCTTTAGCCGTGAAGGACACAAATATTTTTGCTGGAACTACCGGAGGTATTTTTCGATTATCAAACAATGATACAATTTGGACACCGGTTAGTCACGGCTTAACTAATTATGATATTCGTTCCTTTATCGTAAGCGGTTCAAATATTTTTGCAGGTTCCAATGGAGGAGGTGTTTTCTTATCAATGGATAATGGCGCAAACTGGGTTGCAGTTAATACAGGATTGCCTGCTTCAACTGCTGTTTATGCTTTAGCTATTAGTGGAAATTATCTCTATGCAGGAACGCTTAATGCAGGTGTTTGGAAACGTTCCCTAACGGATATTTTAATGTCGAATTGTTCAGCATTGTTTACTTTGGAAGCTGACACAACTACTCCTCATCATTATTTTGTAACAAATAATGCATTTGGCACACCCCCATTAACCTATACATGGAGCTGGGGTGATGGAACAACCGATAATGTTGCTTATCCCAGCCATACTTACAGTACTGCCGGATATTATAACATTTGCCTAACAATTACTGATTCCATTGGGTGTACAAGTACTTATTGCGATTCAACCTATTTGCAAAAATCAACAAATTCAATGTTGACAATAGATGTAATTCCACAGGGTACAACCGGAATAAACGAAAATGAATTATTAAATCAAATAAAAACTTATCCAAACCCCGTCATCAACTATCTCACAATAGAAACCCCTCCTCAATCCACAATAAAAATCTCCTCCATCCAGGGTCAACTAATAAAAACCCTTGCAACCAGCGGCAGTAAAATAAATGTGGATGTCTCTTCATTGCCCTGTGGAGTGTATTTGGTGGAGGTGAGAACGGAAAAGGGAGTAGCCGTGAAGAAGTTTATTAAAGAATAAAAATTCGCAGCGAAAGGTTTCTTCTTTCTTTTTAAAGGAGAAACCTTTTTACCGGAAAAAACAGGATTGAACAATGAATTTTGAGCAATTTTAAAAATTTGAATTATGAAAAAAGTTTTACTCGTTATTCTATTAATACCAATGATTGCCAAATCTCAAAGCTGGTTTCCAATCGGGGCTACATGGTACTATAATTATCAGGAAGAACTTCCATTTCCCGCTCACGGCTACATTAAACATACCGTTGTAAAAGATACCATAGTTAGTACAAAACTTTCAAAGATCATAAAAAGAGAAATCATAAGTTATAATGGCGATACTGTTTCTGTTAGTTCTCTTATTGCAAGGGAGGAAAATTCTAAGGTATATTATTACAATAACGATACTTTCAGATTAATGTATGACTTCACATTAAACGTTGGCGATACTTTAGCTATTAATACAAGTAACTCTGCCTGTGATTCTGTTTCCCCGTTAATAGTTGACTCCATTAAGAACATCAATATTAGCAGTTTTAATTTAAGAATTCAGTATGTCAGCTGTACTTATTATTATAGTCCCAATTTTGGAGGAAATAATGAAAAAATTACTTATCCTGTGATTGAGAGGATCGGTTATGATCCCTTATGTGCTGCCAGCAATATGAACTTTTATTTCAATCCTGTTTGTATTGTAGAGGATCAATTTCTTTTGGACTGGTTTCGATGTTATGAGGATAGTAATATTTCTTATATTGGTTGTTATTGGCAAACACATTTTCCGAATGCACCTTGCGATACACTTATAAATGGGTCAACCGGAATACCGGGATTTAATTATCAATCTGATAATTTTAACTTATTTCCTGATCCTGCTATTGGTCAAATAACAATTGAAACCCCTTCCCCCTCTACTATAAAAATCTCCACCATCCAAGGTCAACTAATAAAAACCCTTGCAACCAGCGGCAGCAAAACAAATGTTTACCACGTTGGATATTCATCCTACGTGGTAAATGTTTCTGCATGGCCTGATGGAGTGTATTTGGTGGAGGTGAGAACCGAAAAAGGAATAGCTGTGAAGAAATTTATTAAAGAATAGTAAAATTGATGTTCAGCTTTCATTAATTAAGTGGTAAAGCCTATTGGGTTAATTTCTTTTTGTGAGATTTAAAATTTGAAGATTATGAGTATCCGGAAAGTTTGGAAGTTTTTGTTCATTACAATAATTCTGATTAAAGGTTTCGGTGTATCAGCACAGGTGGTATATTCGGATATTAACCCCGATATCATTTACCATTATTCGTCCAACACAACTGTTACCTACAACTTTGACATAAATAATGATGCTGTCCCCGATCTGCAATTCGTTATTTATAATTATTATGGTGATTTTACAGCTCACGTATTACCGGTAAATAATAGTGCAATTGTGTCTTCTACAAATTATGTTGACACATTAAATGTGCATGATACTATAGGTCCGTCTTGCATTTGGTCAACAGCAGGGGAACAATTAGGTGAATCATTTGGTGGTTCTTCGGGATTATGGTGTAGTGTAAATAATAAATTTATTGGGGTGCGGTTGATATCAGGGCAGGACACTTTATATGCCTGGGTGAGGATGGATGTTGCATGTGATTATGGCATGATGATTACCGTCAAAGATATGGCTTACGATACCATTTCAAACCAGCCAATCATAGCAGGAAGCGGCATTCCGTCGGTTGCTGAAAATGTAATAGCAAGTGATGTCGGGAATAACAAAAACGGAAGCGATTTGAAAGTTAGTTTTGACAGGGCCATTGATGAATCAAAAGTAGGCGAGTACCGCGTAATTGTTGTGAAGGCTTCCGATGCTGCCGGTTTCACTTTGGATTCAGCCCGGAATGTGGCTCCCGGAAATTATACCAGTGTTATTCCAAATGGGCAGAATATTGCAGATACACTGCCATCAAATGCCAATGACAGAAACGGCGCTCCGGTTGCAGAGTTTATAGCTTATAAAGTTTTTGTGCTCTCAATTGCCGATGGAATAATTTCAACACAAAATTACCTGTCATTACCTTCCGATTCAATTGTGTTGACTTCACCTGCAACGGCTGTGACGAATTTGAAGGATTCAATGTCGTTTCAGGGCAATAACATTTATCGTGTAAAAGTTTCTTTTAATAAGATACAGGACGAATCAACCATTTCAGCTTACAGGATAATATTTGTAAAATCTACATCAGCCGGTTCATTTAATAAAGACTCCGCTTCTTCATTGCCAACTGCAGCTTATTATTCCATACCTCCTGCGGGAACTAATATTTTAATAAACTTTAGCTCTGACACGTTGCATGATTATTCATCGGGTATTATTTCACATGCTTATAGCTACAAAATTTTTGTTTTGAGTGTTGCCGATGGTGTACATGCGAATGTTGATGCTTTGTCAGCGCCTTCATCTGCTTTTTTGATGTCCTCACCAACAGTGCCGATTTTAGGGCTTCAGGCCATTGATTTCACTGACTCAGGAAGCCCTTCTGATATGCAAATATTATTCGACTCCATTCACAATGAATCAACAATTGCAGGATACCGGTTAATTGGAGTAAAACTGGCAGAATGTGATTCATTTAATATAGACACCGCCAATCTTGTTCAGACGGGCAATTATATTCCGGTGAACTGCTCCGGAACAAATATTAATATGTTCCTGCCCGTTTCTGCAAAGGATAAAGATGGAGACCCGATTGTACAAAATACTCCCTATCGTTTTTATGTGCTTACAATGGCTGACAATATTCACACTGATAAAAATGCTCTTTCCCTGGCTTCAAATATTATCAGCCTGGCACAGCCTGACTATTTTAAAGCAGGCAAAAATACTGGCGCCGGTGTGCATTATGTGGATATTGTACCTGATTCTTCATTGGGTGAATATTTTCATAATTCGAATGAAAATTTCACTTTTGATTTGAATAATGATGGCATAAAGGATTTCAATATTCATACCGAAAGCAGCTCAAGTCCGGGCTTTGGAACCGGCTATGCTTATATTACACCTCTGACAAATAATGCATTTTGTGCTGTGCAGGAGGGAAGTATTAATCCTGACACTTTAAGACTAAACGATATGATCAATAAAGATCTTTTCTGGAATTCTAACTTATGTGTTTTCCGTCAGTTTTTGTATTACAATGTTCCTCCTTTTACAAATACAAGTTCAGGCATTTGGAACGGGATTATTAATAAATATGTCGGATTAAAAGTTAATGCATCAAATGTTTCAATTTACGGATGGATACGTTTAAACGAAAGTGGCTCTTATATTATTGTAAAAGATTACGCATATTACAGATCACCAAATGATGTGGATAATCCGGATGGCGATGTGAATTTCATAATTTATCCAAATCCTGTCTCCGATAATTTCACAATTGAAACTTCGCAACCAGCCACAATAGAAATTTCAAACATCGAGGGCCAACTTATAAAAACTCTCAGAATAATTGGTACTATAACAAATGTAGATGCTTCAGAATTTTCAAATGGAGTTTATATTGTAGAAGTGAAAACGGAAATGGGAATTGGAGTGAGGAAGTTTATTAAAGAATAATTTTTCTTAAAAACACTTCTCAAAATAAAAGCTGCTGCACTTTTCGGCTGCATTGCTTTTAACCATGCATGGGAACATCTGCCGGATCAGCGATGTCCCAAAATTATCAAAACAACTATGCCGGCAACAATAAGCACAGCTATGGCGATCAACTCCGCCACCTGCGGATCAATGCCCGGAAAAATCAATATTATCAATAACGCAACAATAAAGACTGCAATATCCACAAGAATATTACCACATCCATTTCCATAATACTTGCTGCCGCTTGTTTTTTGTGCACTGCAAACGGAACTCTTTGCTTTGAAGATCGCAGGTGTTGGCAATGCTTTGTTGATCCCGTCTGCAATGGTTTTCACTTTTGAAACGACAGGCGCTTTTGATCTGATAGTGCCGATGAATGTTGCTTCTTCATGCGGACGCACTGCAACAGTATCATGGGTGTTTGTAAACCGGGCTACAGTGTCACTTGCCTGTGCTGTTTCTTCTTTATCCTCTCCGGGTTTACTTTTCGGAATCAGCTTGTGAACATTATTTCCTGAAGCGAAAGAAATGTTATAACCAGGGCGGTATCTGCGTTTCTGAAATTCTGTTTTTTCCAGAATAGAACAGGATGAAAAAAGAAGAATGATGAAATAAAGTAGAATTTTCGATTTCAAGGTCAATAGATTTAGCCCTTT
Organism: uncultured Bacteroidota bacterium; assembly: GCA_903889915.1. Lineage (GTDB taxonomy): Bacteria > Bacteroidota > Bacteroidia > Bacteroidales > CG2-30-32-10 > CAISZK01. The sequence continues at coordinate 25,872 of CAISZK010000085.1, read as the reverse complement.
TTGCCACAATTTTTATACCAATAAATTTTCCTGAAATGTAAATAAGGAATTTTCTTTCTGAACTTTTTCCTATATACCATTTAACAATTGCCTTCTTCTGTAAATAGTTTTTTCTATGTGAAGTCTATGTTCCTGTGATCCTATGTGGTAATTTTTTCCTTTACCCTTACCACAAAGACACAATAGATACATAGTAAAACATATTGTCCTCAATGCTCATAATTTTTATCGTGCATCGTGTGTATAGGAACTATTCATGTTAGTTATTCCCCGCACTTTCATTAACCCGTAAAAAAAAGCAGCAACCAAATCATTGATCACTGCTTTTCTTAAAAAGAAACTTACTTACAGTTTCCTTTTCACTTCCACTTCATCATAACCTTCAATGATGTCGCCTACTTTAATATCGTTGAAGTTTGTAATGTTCAGTCCGCATTCGTAGCCTGTGGCAACTTCTCTCACGTCGTCCTTGAATCTTTTGAGTGAGCCAAGTTCACCGGTGTAAACCACGATACCATCGCGAATGAGTCGTATTTTTGTACTTCTGCTGATCTTTCCGTCGAGCACCATACAACCTGCAACAGTGCCAACCTTGGTAATTTTAAACACATCGCGTATTTCAAGATTACAAATGATCTTTTCTTCGATCTCAGGTGCAAGCATACCTTCAATAGCCGACTTAAGTTCGTTGATGGCATTGTAGATTACCGAATACAGGCGAATATCAATCTGCTCCTGCTCGGCAAGTTTACGTGCACTCATGGAAGGACGAACCTGGAATCCGATGATGATTGCGTTGGATGCCGAAGCAAGCAACACATCCGATTCTGTGATCTGTCCAACAGATTTATGAATTACATTCACCTGTACCTGCACCGTTGATTGTTTCAACAAAGCATCTGTCAATGCTTCAATGGAACCATCCACGTCGCCTTTGATGATCAGGTTAAGTTCCTTGAAGTCGCCAATGGCAATTCTTCTTCCGATTTCATCGAGAGTGATATGTTTCTGTGTACGCAATCCTTGTTCACGTTGCAACTGCAGACGCTTTGTGGCGATGTTCTTCACTTCATGCTCATCGTCCATCACATTAAACTTATCACCTGCCTGTGGCGCTCCGTTAAGTCCCAGAATAAGTACAGGAGTTGAAGGTCCTGCTTCTTTCACCGGCTGATTTCTTTCATTGAACATGGCTTTCACCCTGCCATAAGTACAGCCTGCTAAAAGCATATCGCCTATTCGCAGTGATCCGTTCTGAACAAGGATGGTTGCAAGATATCCGCGGCCTTTATCAAGTGATGATTCAATGACGGTTCCCACAGCATTCTTTGAAGGGTTTGCTTTCAGTTCGAGCAATTCGGCTTCGAGCAATATTTTTTCAAGCAACAATTCAACATTGACACCTTTTTTCGCTGATATTTCCTGCGACTGATATTTTCCGCCCCAGTCTTCAACAAGGAAATTCATGTTGGCAAGTTGTTCTTTTATTTTTTCGGGATTTGCATTAGGCTTATCAATTTTATTGATGGCAAATATCAGCGGAACATTTGCTGCCTGTGCATGATTGATAGCTTCAATGGTTTGAGGCATCACGCTCTCTTCGGCAGCCACAACCACGATAACTATATCCGTAATCTTTGCACCACGCGCCCTCATAGCAGTAAATGCTTCGTGACCCGGAGTGTCGAGGAATGTAATTTTCTTTCCGTTTTCAAGTGTCACTTCGTATGCGCCAATATGTTGTGTGATTCCGCCGGCTTCGCCTGCGATCACATTGGCTTTTCTCACATAGTCGAGCAGAGATGTTTTGCCATGGTCCACATGTCCCATTACGGTAACAATCGGAGCACGTGACAACAGGTCTTTGGGATCGTCCTGGTCTTCTCTGATGGCTTCCTGCACATCCACACTGACAAACTCAACTTTATAACCAAATTCTTCAGCAATGATGCTAAGTGTTTCTGCATCCATACGCTGGTTGATAGAAACGAAAAGTCCTAGATTCATACAGGTCGCGATGATCTGTGTAACCGGAACATTCATCATGGTACCAAGTTCATTTGCAGTAACGAATTCGGTAACCTTAATAATTTTTTGATCTTCGGCATCCCTTTCAAATTGCTCCTGCATTTGCTGGCTTGCAGTTTCACGTTTCTGCCTGCGGTATTTGGATGCTTTCGATTTGCCTGTACCACTTAACCGCGCAAGGGTTTCCTTGATCTGTTTCTGTACATCGTCTTCCGATACCTCATTTTTTGGACGATCCTTTTTGAGGTGTCTTTTTTCAATTATTTTGGGTTTCTTCGGAGTTGGGTCAGGAACAGCTTCAACTTTGAAATCCTTTTTAATTCTTTTCCTTTTTCTCTTCTTGTTTTTCGAATCTTCAGAGGAAGAGCCTGCCGGTTTTTTATGCAGTTCTTTGGCAGCAGGCAGTTCCATGCGGCCAAGTATGGTGGGACCATCAAGTTTTCTTCTTTCCGTAGGCAGAAAATTGTCAGGTACTTCTTTTATTTCTTCAGTAATTTCAGGTAGCTCCTCCTGAATATCATCTTCATATTCTTCATCAAATTCTTCCCGGATAGCAGGCTGTTCTTCTTTTTTACCGGAAGGTTTATTTTTCTTCTGTGATATTTTTTTCTTTTTCTCGTCTTCCTTTTCAGCCTTGGTTTTCTTGTCAGGACGTGTCTTGGTGTTCATTGAATCAAGGTCAATCTTTCCAATCACCTTGATCTTTGATTCCTGCTCCGCTTCAACAACAATTTCGGGTTCTTTTTCTTCGTGTTTTTTATGTTTCTTTTCAATCGGAGGAGTTTCTTTTTTCTCCACAACAGGTTCTTCCGGCTCAGGTTTTATGATTGTTTCTTCAGCAACAACCTCTTCTTTTTTTGTTGCTTTCTTTTCTTTGGTTTCTTTGGTCTCTTTGGTTTCTTTAACTTCTTTGGTTTCCTTGATTTCTTTGGCTTCCCTGGATTCCTTTACTTCTTTAATTTCTTTTACTTCTTCCTCAACTTTTTTAGTCTTGGTTTTTTCTTCGGTATCACTCTTCTTAGCACCAGTTTTTTCAACTTTTACTTCCGGTTCTTTTACCTTAGGTTCTTTAGCTTTTGGGGTAACAGGCGCCACATCCATTTTCCCAAGCACTTTAGGAGATTTCAGTTCAGGTTCTTCTTTCCTGAATACTTCTTTCCTGGTGATGGCTGAGGATTTGGTATCCTTTATCAGCAGTTCTTCAGGTTCATCATCCAACTCTCTTTCCTTGGCTGCAGGCTTAGTATCTTTAAGTGATACAGTTTCTTTCTTCGAATCAAAATTCATCCCAATCTTAAGCGATTCTTCCTTGGCGCTTTTTTCAGTCTGGAATTCCTTCACCAAAAGATCATACATTGCGGGTGTGATCTTGGCATTGGGATTTAATTCTGTACGATGACCTTTCTTACCAAGAAAATCAACAATGGTTTGCAATCCAATGTTAAATTCCTTAGCTACCTTACTAAGTCGAATTCCTTGTGGCACGTCTGTCATACTATTCTTTCTCTTTCTAATTAACTGTTATGAACAGGAATTATGGTGTAAAATTAAATTTAAAATCTCAAATAACAATCATCAAATCACTAATAAATTTCCGGAACCGGATTTTAAGACTCTGATCAAAGACTCAATTTCCGGAGTTTTCCATCTTTTAGTTTTCCTGATCCTGAATGCAAGAATCAATTTTTTTCTACTTTTTTATTAAACTATTTTAATCTTTAAATGCTGCCTACTCTATTATCAACTATCCTCTTATTTCTTGAATCGTGGAACCTGTTTTTATTATTCAAATTCTGATTTGAGTATTCTCAAAACTTCTCTGATGGTTTCTTCTTCCAGATCCGTTCTCTGCACCAATTCATCAATGCTGAGTTCAATCACACTCTTTGCTGTGTCGCATCCGATAGCCTTGAATTCATCAATGATCCAGGCATCAATTTCGTCACTGAATTCCATCAGATCCACATCTTCCACATCTTCCTCGGTGTCGCGATAAACATCAATTTCATAACCCGTAAGTTTTCCGGCAAGTTTAATATTATATCCACCCTTACCAATTGCAAGCGAAACCTGGTCAGGCTTCAGATAAACCTCTGCATGTTTGGTGTCGTCGTGAATAACGATGGAAGATATTTTTGCAGGACTCAATGCACGCTGAATATACAGTGTATTATTGTTGGTGTAATTGATCACGTCAATATTTTCGTTTTTCAGTTCTCTGACGATACCGTGAATACGCGAACCTTTCATTCCTACGCATGCACCGACTGGGTCAATGCGGTCGTCGTATGATTCCACAGCCACCTTGGCTCTTTCACCAGGAACCCTCACAATGTTTTTGATGGTGATCAGTCCGTCATAAACTTCGGGAACTTCTGCTTCAAAAAGCCTTTCAAGGAAAACCGATGATGTTCTTGACAAAATGATAACAGGTGTATTATTTTTCATATCCACCTTCGAGATCACAGCCCTTAAAGTATCGCCTTTCTTATAATAATCCGAAGGGATCTGTTCCACGTTGGGAAGTAAAAGTTCAATACCTTCGTCATCCAGAATAAGAATTTCTTTTTTCCACACCTGGTAAACTTCGCCTGCAACGATCTCGCCAATTTTTTCCTTGTATTTTTTATACACATTGTCCTTTTCGAGATCCAATATTTTTGCAGCAAGATTCTGACGTATCGAAAGTATTTCCCTGCGACCAAAGTTTTCCATTTTAAATTCTTCCGAAACCTCTTCACCGATCTCAAAATCGGGTTCAATTTTAATAGCATCGGAATAAGCTATCTGCTGGTTTTCGTCCTCCACAGCCCCATCTTCAACAATTGAACGGTTACGCCAGATTTCAAGGTCACCTTTATCAACATTGACAATAATATCAAAATTGTCCGATGCCCCGAATTTCTTGATGAGCATGCCTCTGAAAACATCTTCCAGAATACGCATCATGGTTGCCCTGTCTATATTCTTGAATTCTTTAAATTCTGAGAAGGATTCAACTAAATTAATATGTTCCATTTTATGAGAATTATTATTTTTTTACTTAATTACTTTGTGGATTTTTGGTAGCATTTTATTTATTAAATGTCACTTCCCATTTCCCCACATTTTACAATTTCAAATTCTGAATTTCAAATCACCAACTTCGTTTCCTTCACGATATCATACTCCAGAAACGATTGCTCCGTTTTCAATTCTTTCTTTTTACCTGTTTTTTCAGTGAAGGTTACACTTATTTCAAATCCATTATCATCAGCAGCGGATAACACACCTTTTTTTCGCTTACCGTCTTTCATCAAAACCGCAACTTCCCTGCCTATATTTTTTTTATACTGCCTGGTGAAAAGCAATGGTGAATCAAGCCCGGCAGACGAAACGATCAACTCAAAGATTTCGCCCGATTCATTGAGTTGTGTCTCAATAAAACGACTAAGCTGAATGCAATCGCCAATAGAAACATTGGTGTCGGCATCAATAAAAACCCTGATATTGTTGCCTGCTTTTACCTTCACCGAAACAATAAATTTATCAGTGCCAGCTAGGTGTTGTTCAGCAAGGTTTCTGATGAATTCTTCTTTGATCATGTTCGTTTTTACCGGCAATGAGAGAGGGGACTATCGCCCCCTCTTCTTTCTTCGCCATATTTATTCGATGCAAAGATAAATAAAAAAATTAAAACACCAAGAATTTTTTTGATTTCTAATGCAATATGATTTCAACAATTATTTAATTCTGTCAAATCTATTTTACATTCGTAAAAAAAGCAATTATTGTTGAAGATGCAAAAATAATGGCATTATGCAAAAAGTGTTAATTAATAAAGGTACCAACCATACTATTCAAAATTTCTTCACTTTTTATTTTCAATAATTAAAATTATCTTTAATATTGCAGATTGAAAATTAAAATGAAAAACTTACTTGCTGTCACACTACTTCTGATCTTTTCTTCTATGTCGGTTTTTGCACAGGACACCATTGTTGTGCAGGGACATTACTTTGGAAAAAACATTTATGTCATCAACCCTACAGACACGGTTCATAAATCATTTTCCGTGAAGAAAGTTTTAGTGAACGGACAGCCCTCGAAAGACGAATTGAACTCGAATTCCTTTGAGGTGGACTTCTCACTTCTGAATATCGCAATCGGAGCTCCGGTAAAAGTAATGATCTTTTATAACAAAGGCTGCAAAGTAAAAGTAGTGAATGCAGAAGTGTTGCAGCCACAAAGCAACTTCTCATTCATCACCGCCAAAGCCGATAAACTTGGAAAACTTACATGGACAGTAAAGGGCGATATAAACAGTGCGTTTACAGTTGAACAATTTCGCTGGAAAAAATGGATCACACTTGGCGAAGTTGAAATTGCCGATACTGTAAGGAAGAATATGTATTCCTATGAAACAAAACCGCATTTTGGCATTAATCAGTTCCGCATTTCACACACCGATGCCAAAGGAATTATTGTCTCTTCAAAAATTGTGAAATACCGCAATCCTGCATTAAAAGAAGTAATGCTCGTTTCAAACAAAGTCAGCGAAACCATCTCCTTTACGGGCGAAACTGCTTACGAAGTCTTTGATGAAAAAGGCACTTTTGTTACCGATGGTTATGGCAAAGAAGTGGGTATTACTGACCTCATGAAAGGAAAATACTGGGTGAATTACGACAATAAAACGGAAATGGTCACCAAGAAGTAAGAGCCAAGACCCAAGATCCAAGACCCAAATTCCAAGATTTAAGTCCCAAATCAAAAATCTTAAATCATAATTCAAAAATCTTACAGCTTATCTTCCTGTGCAATTGCTTTCTTCGAGATTTGTCTGACGGGATACCATGAAGTTACTACTCCTATCACCACATCTATCAGAAACACGTACACAAAATCGAAAAGGGACATGTGAACAGGGTAGGATGAGATCACAAATGAACCACCTGCAGGCATGTGAACAAAGCCATACTTTTGCTGCAACAGACAGACAATTCCTCCCAGCAGAAGGCCAAGACCTGCTCCGATAAAGGTGATCATCATACCTTCGGCAAAGAAGATCCGGCGAACAAGATTGCGGTCGGCGCCCATACTCCACAACACTGCAATATCTTTTTTCTTGTCGAGAATGAGCATGGTGAGTGTTCCGATCACATTGAAAGTTGCAATCAGCAAAATGAATGAAAGGATGAGGATGATCGCCCAGTTTTCCGATTTCATGATCTTGTAAAGTAGCTCCTGTTGCTGAAACCTGTTCTTTACAGAGAACCTGCTGCCTGCTATCTTTTCAATTTCCGACTGAACTTTTTCCAGGTCTGCACCTTTGGTGAGGCTTATTTCCTCAGAGGTTATCTCATTATCATAATCAAGTAATTTTCGTGCAAAACGAATAGGGACGATCACATATTTTTCATCAAAATCCTGCTGCACCGAAAAGATCCCTGACGGAAAAACCATCTCCGAATTGAAGGATTCAAGAGGGTTTGAAGGATTGTCAATGCCACGCCGGGGAACATAAACTTCGAGAGGATTGATGTAATCATTGAGGCTCAAACCTAAATTATAACCAACTCCCTGCCCGATGATGGCATAATTGGTACTGTCTTTTTGAAGAAGGAATTCACCCTGAACAACCATGCTGTCAAGGCGGCTCAGTTTGCGGTAACCTGTGTCCACACCTTTGATAGTCGCAATGTATTGTTTATCCTTGTACCTCAGCAAAGCATTCTCTTCAATAACATCGCTCATACAGGCAACACCTGCAACCTTGCTGATTTTATTTATCGGAAGGCTATCAGCCATAAAAGTCTTTCCTTCGCTGGCAGTGATCTGAATTTCGGCATTGAAGGTGTTGAACAATTTCACAACCACAGATTCGAAACCATTGAACACAGACAAAACCACAATCAGCGCCATGGATCCGATAGTGAACCCAAGAACAGATATCCCGGAAATGATATTGATAATGTTGTGGGATTTCCGTGAAAAGAGATAACGCTTCGCTATGAATAAGGTCAGGTTCAAAGTGGGTTTGGAATGTTTGAAGTGTTTGAAATGTTTGTTGTTTGAAGTTGTTTAATGTTTAGTTTGCAGTCAATGCCTTTTTAGTCTTTACGCGCTTCCACTATAAGTCCGGTACCTGATTTGTGTTTTCCATAAAGGTCAATACAATTCAACAGCAGGCAAAATGGGAAAGTGATGAGATAATAAAAAGGCAGTATGATAAAAAATAATTTCGACACACCAAGCATTTGTATTGGGTACTTCATGGATAAGCGCCATGATATTTGCCCGGGTGTTCCGTAAACATACCATGCATCAACTTTGGTAAATCCTGCCTGAAAAAGTTTTTCTCCAATTTCATGAAGACCGTAACCATCCCTGACATGTTCACCAATGAAAGATTCTTCACCATCATGATCATGAACGTCAGAACCACCCTGATCGGAAGGAGTGGAAATAAGAAGCATTCCTCCGGGTTTCATGGAGTAACAGTAATTCTCAAAAACTTTCACATCTTCTAATATATGCTCCATTACATCAACACAAAGAATCAGATCAAATTTGTCTTTTTTACGGAAAGTTGTCAGGTCGCCAACGCTGAATTCAACATTGGTGCGGCCTATCTGTTTGAAGAAATTATTGCAATCTTCAACCTGTTCTTCTTTTACATCCACACTGGTGATGTTGCATTTCAATTTAAGCCCCGACAGGTAATAAGAATATTGACCAAAGCCCGAACCAGCATCGAGGATCTCAACTTCACCATTGGTTTTTTTCACCCATTCCTTCACGGATTTTTTTATGTGCCATGTTCTCAATAAAAGAATATCGAGCAGGTGGTAAAATATTTTACGGGTAAAAGGAGATTTGTTAAAAACCTTACCCAGACTGCGTTTAATTGGGTCGTATTCCATGAGGAAAGTTTAAAGTTTAAGGATCAAAGTTTAAAGTTTACTTCTTCAATAAATTCTCAATATTCTCAATATAGTCAAGGGAATCATCAAGGTAAAATTCAAGTTCGGGGATAATCCGTAATTGATTTTTTACTCTGTTTCCAAGATGCCACCTGATCTCTTTGTTGTGCATTTCGACTTTTTTCAAAACATCTTTTTTATCATTTTGTCCTGTGACAAAAACACTAAGGTATATTTTAGCCACACTCAGGTCGGGTGTAACTCTTGCACGTGTAACAGTAACCAATGAATTACCGTAATATCCGCGACCTTCTATAATAAAGATATCACTGATTTCTTTGTGCAAAAGCCGGGCTGCTTTGTTTTGTCTTGTTGAATCCATATTGAGCAAAGGTAGAAATATTTTTCTCATAGCATTTTGATAGCATCACAATTTAGTAAGAAATTTCATGTTATCTTTGCCACTATGAAAAATCTGACGAAAGTGTTTAACTATGTGAAATCCTATAAGGGATATGCCACCCTCAATATAGTTTTCAACATTCTTTCAGCTGTTTTTTCAATTGTTTCTCTTGGAATGGTCATCCCTTTCCTCAAATTACTTTTTAGCCCGGTGACACCTCTGCTTGAGCAACCGGACAATTTTTTCTCAATGGAATCTTTGAATTATTATATCAGTGTAATTATTCACAGATATGGCCAGGTAAATGCCTTAATTTTTATATGCCTCTTTGTAGTTGTATTATTTTTCCTGAAGAACTTTTTCCGTTACATGGCTATGTTTTATCTTGCAGTTGTCAGAAACGGAGTGGTCAAAGATCTGCGAAATGATCTTTATTTAAAAGTATTGATCCTGCCTCTTTCATATTATTCAGAACAAAAGAAAGGTGATATTATTGCCAGAATGACCACAGATGTTCAGGAAGTGGAATGGTCAATTATGAGTTCGCTCGAAATGTTATTCAGAGATCCTATAAGTATCATAATGTTTCTTGTAGTTCTGATCGTAATGAGCCCCCAACTCACCATTTTTGTTCTAGTTCTTCTACCATTGACCGGATATCTGATAAGTAAAATTGGTAAAAGTTTAAAACGAAGTTCTGATAAAGTTCAAAAAAGATCGGGCGTTCTTTTATCAATAATTGAAGAAACAATATCGGGTTTACGAATCATCAAGGCTTTTAATGCTATTGATTATTCTGAGGAAAAATTCAAGCAGGAAAATCACAACTATACAAAGCAGATGATAAAGGTTTACCGGAAGCGTGATCTTGCAAATCCCTTAAGTGAATTTATTGGCGCTTTAATATTGGTTGTTATCATGTGGTTTGGAGGAAAACTGGTACTTGGAAATAACCGAAGCATTGAACCCTCCATATTTATTACTTACGTGGTCATGTTTTCCCAGTTGATTGTTCCTGTTAAATCAATAGTGACCGCATTTTATAATATTCAGAAAGGCGCTGCCAGCGCTGAACGTATCAGGTATGTGCTGGATGCCGAAGAGGTGATTGAAGAAAAGCCCGATGCAATAGCAATGAAAGAATTTTCGAAAGAGATCGTTTATAACAATGTATGTTTTACCTACGAAAAAGAAGAAGTCCTATCGAATGTTCAGCTTACTATTAAGAAAGGTAAAACCATTGCTCTTGTGGGACCTTCCGGCGGTGGCAAATCCACCATGGTTGATTTGCTTCCACGTTTTTATGATTGCACCAAAGGTGAAATAATCATTGACGGGGTTCCGATAAAGGACCTTATTATATCTGACCTCCGCGGGCTGATGGGCATCGTTACCCAGGAATCAATTTTGTTCAACGACACTGTTTTTAACAACATTGCTTTTGGCCTGAAAGACGTGAAAGAAAGTGATGTTATAGAAGCTGCTAAAATTGCCAATGCCCATGAATTCATTGTGGAAATGGACAAGGGCTATCATACTTTCATTGGCGACAGGGGCAGCAAACTCTCAGGCGGACAACGTCAGCGCCTCAGTATTGCCAGGGCTATTCTGAAAAATCCTCCTGTATTGATCCTTGACGAAGCCACTTCTTCACTGGATACCGAATCAGAACGCCTTGTTCAGGATGCGCTTGAAAAACTTATGCAAAACAGAACGTCTGTAGTTATCGCACACAGGTTGTCAACTATTCAGCATGCTGATGAGATCATCGTTTTACAAAAAGGTGAGATCGTAGAACGTGGCAAACATGCCGAATTGCTCGCTATGGATGGTATCTATAAAAAACTTTGCGATATGCAATCGTTTGATTAGTTATTATTTTTTATCTTTGCTTTTTAAGAAAAATAAACAATTATCCACCTAAAACAATCCAACATGAAAAAAGTAATTTTTACCCTCGTTATCACTTGTTTCCTGCTAATGCAGGGAATAGCACAGATCACTGTCAATTATAGTGATGTCGCAGCACCTTCAACAAAGTTCCAGAGATACAATGATACTTTGCCTGCCGCTACAGTAGTTCCGGGAAATGCCGGCGCAAGCCAAACCTGGAATCTTTCAACAATTCATCATGACAATACAGATACACTTATTTTCGCAAATCCTCAATGGACACCTTATGGTTCATCATATCCAACATCCAATTTGTGTTTGATAACCATCAATAGTTCCTCATCTTATTCCTACATGAAAAATAGCGCTGACAGCCTCTCTATTATTGGGCAGGCTGCACATTTTATGGGAAGCGCAACTCCGATAGTTGTCAAATTAAATCCTGCACAGAAGCTCATGGATTTTCCATCCACTTATCTCTCTTCCTATAACAATTTTTCTAAATTCCAGGTTGTCCAGTATTACGGGCAAGTTGTAAGTGGTATAACAATAGATTCTGTCAGAGTCAGGGATAAAACTACAATCACAAGCCATGTTGATGGTTGGGGTAACCTTACAACACCACTGGGCACTTATAATAGTCTGAGAGCCGTCATAACTCAAATTGAGCAGGACAGTGTTTGGGTAAAAAGCAGTACTTTTGGACCATCATGGTTTGATTTTACATCAACCTACGGCAGACATGATACAACCAAGAGATATTCCTGGTGGGCAAATAATTTAGGCTTTGTTCTCGCTGAAATTTATGTAAACCCCCATACAGATTCTGTAATAAGTGCAAATTATCTGGGTACACTGGGAGTACATGGAGGAATAGATGAACTGAATGCTTCAGACAACTCAAATATCAGTCCGAATCCCGCAACAGACATGATCCTTGTTTCATCTGACATGTTGATAAAAAATGTTTCAATTTACGATGTTCATGGAGCTATGGTAAAATCAGAAGATCTGAATAAGCTATCGGAGAATATCATGGTTTCCGGTTTGCCGAAAGGTCTCTATATTGTTAGGATGACCGGTAATAAAGGCGAAAACCTCTGTGTCAAAAAACTTGTGATTGATTAATTTTATTGAAAAACTTTTATAAACAGCAGTGGCCACTAAGGCTACTGCTGCTTTTTTTATGGGAAGCCAGCACATTTATATTGATGAAATAGACAAGAGGATCATTCACTTCTTACAGAAGCACCATGTGATGACACTGGCTACTTCAAGCGATAACACCCCGTGGTGCTGCAGTTGTTTCTATGTTTATGATGATAAACTAAACAAATTCCTTACTACGTCTGACCTTGACACACGTCATATCGCTGAAGTGATGAAACAACCTATGGTTTCAGGAGCAGTAGCACTCGAAACAACGATGATTGGCAAGATTCAGGGAGTACAGTTCACCGGAACCATGACTCAGATTAAAGGTGAAGAGTACAACTTGTCAAAAAAGGCCTACATCAGAAGGTTTCCTGTTGCAGCATTCGCAGAATTGCAGTTGTGGAGCATCATTCCGGACTTTATAAAATTTACAGACAACAGACTTGGGTTTGGAAAAAAAATGATCTGGCAAAATAAAAGTTCATAACTTTCCGTCAAAGAGAAAATATCCTCTTTCCATTCAGACACTTATCGGGAAGGTTAATAAATAATCCTGATTGTTAATAAAAACCTGTTGAGGGTAGAAGTAATGTTTTTTACCTTGCATATCCGTTTTTAACCCAAACGGAATTTTTTACTCGATTACAAACCAAACTTTTACTAAACTATTTGAAATCATTATAAAGATGACCGAATTTAACGAAAATGACGTAAAAAAGAACATTGACAAAGACTTAGACAAGAAAAGCAGGTCTGAATACTATGGCGATATTCTTAATTTAAGAACCCAACCTGAAATTTTTCCTGAAGAAGGAAATGAAATTTTACCAGAACAAACATTCAAAATTACGGAGGACGTAAACATGAAAACGATATTTGCTTACGATTATGCTCTTGATGAGACCACAAAATACTTCAAGGGAGATACCCTTGCAGCCAGTGTATGGATAAATAAATATGCCCTGAAAGATTCTGCCGGGCACCTTTATGAATGTACACCCGACGACATGCATCGCAGGATAGCAAAGGAAATTGCACGAATTGAAAAACGTTATCCAAATCCATTGAGTGAAGATGAAATTTTTGATCTGCTTAAAAATTTCAAGTATATCATTCCTCAGGGAAGCCCAATGGCCGGAATCGGGAATGACTTTCAGATAGGATCATTGTCCAATTGCTTTGTGATAGGCAGTCACGGAAATTCCGATTCCTATGGAGGGATCATGAAGGTTGACGAGGAACAGGTTCAACTGATGAAACGCCGTGGCGGTGTCGGGCATGACCTTTCACATATACGCCCTGCAGGAAGCCCTGTAAAGAACAGCGCTCTTACATCAACAGGTATTGTTCCATTCATGGAGCGTTATTCAAATTCAACCCGTGAAGTTGCACAGGATGGCAGGCGTGGCGCCCTTATGCTGAGTATTTCAATAAAGCATCCCGATGCTGAAAAATTCATTAATGCAAAGTTGGTTGAAGGAAAAGTAACCGCTGCAAATGTCTCAGTGAAGATCACTGACGACTTTATGGAATCAATAGTAAATAAGGTACCTTTTATTCAGCAGTACCCTATTGATTCGGACAAACCTCTTTATTCAAAAGAAGTCAATGCTGACGAGCTTTGGAAAAAGATTGTGCATAATGCATGGAAATCTGCTGAACCGGGCATACTTTTCTGGGATACCATCATACGCGAATCTGTTGCTGATTCCTACAAGGATCTTGGTTTCCGCACTGTTTCAACCAACCCCTGCGGTGAAATTCCTTTATGTCCTTATGATAGCTGCCGCCTGATCGCGATCAACCTTTACAGTTATGTTGACAATCCTTTCACTCCTCAGGCAGATTTCAATTCAGAGCTTTTCACAAAACATGTTGGCTATGCACAGCGCATGATGGACGACATTATTGATCTGGAACTTGAGAAGATTGATAAAATAATGGAGAAAATCAACGCTGATCCTGAAGATGCGGAAATAAAAAGAACAGAAACCCGGATGTGGGAGCAAATAAAAGGAAAGTGTATCCAGGGAAGAAGGACCGGTATTGGTATCACTGCCGAAGGCGATATGCTTGCTGCACTTGGCTGCCGCTATGGTACAAAAGATGCAACAGAATTTTCAATAGAAGTTCACAAACTTCTTGCAATAGAAGCTTACCGTGCATCGGTTCATCTTGCAAAGGAAAGGAAGCCTTTCCCTATTTACGATTCAGCAAGGGAAAAGAACAATCCTTTTATTCAGCGTCTGAAAGAAGCAGACAAATCGCTCTATGATGAAATGGTAAAATATGGCAGAAGAAATATTGCTTTGCTCACCATAGCGCCGACAGGTAGCGTTTCATTAATGACTCAGACAACATCAGGAATTGAACCTGTTTTCCAGATATCCTATAAGCGCAGAAGAAAAGTTAACCCCGGTGACAAGAACGCACGTGTTGATTTTACTGATGAACAGGGCGACACCTGGGAAGAATATTATGTGTTCCATAACAAGTTCCTGAAATGGTTAAAGATGAATGGCTATGATGTTGATGAAGTAAAAAAGATGAAAGAATCGGACCTCAATGCTGTAATAGCCAAGTCACCTTATTATAAAGCTACAGCCAACGATGTGGATTGGGTAGCAAAAGTGAAGATGCAGGGAGCTGTTCAGAAGTGGGTTGATCATTCAATAAGTGTTACTGTCAACATACCTGAAAATGTAAAAGAAGAACTCGTTGCTGAGATATACCGCACTGCATGGGAAAGCGGTTGTAAGGGAGTTACTGTTTACAGGGAAGGATCGAGGGCAGGCGTTCTGGTGTCGGACAAAAAGAAAGAAGATGCTTCAGAATTCAAAGAAACCAATGCACCTACACGTCCCAAAAAACTGGATGCTGAAATTGTACGTTTCCAAAATGCTTATGATAAATGGATCGCTGTTGTAGGGTTGCTGAATGGACATCCCTATGAAATATTCACCGGTAAAGCAGAAGACCTCTATTTACCACCCTTCGTGAATAAAGGCTGGATCATTAAAAGTAAAACTGAAGACGGCATCAGTCGCTACGACTTCCAGTTTGAAGACAAACAGAATTTCAAAGTAACTATTGAAGGCCTGTCGCGCACATTTGACAAGGAATTCTGGAATTATGCAAAACTTGTATCGGGAATACTGCGTCATGGTATGCCGCTGCAGTTTGTTGTTGACCTTATCTCCAGTCTGAATCTCGGTTCTGAATCAATCAATACCTGGAAGACAGGTGTAGAAAGAGCGCTGAAAAAATTCATTCCCGATGGAACAATGGCAGCAGATAAAAAATGTGAGAACTGTGGTGATTCTGATGGATTGATTTACCAGGAAGGTTGTCTCAAATGCAAGAGCTGCGGATTTGCCAAATGCGGCTAATGATTTTTATCAATAATATTTACAACTAGAATAAACCCAAAACACAGTTGTAAAGCCGGTCATTCAATTTTGTTTGACCGGTTTTTTTTTGCTTACCGGCATCCATTGTTGCAAATTTTTATTCAATTTGGTTCTTGTGATCTTTTGAAAATTGTAGCAGTATCGTTCCGGAAGGATTAAAGGGACAGCTCAAATTCTGATGTCGGGATACGAAAACGGAGATGATTAAAAAAGAAAAACCCTCTATCGTTTTATCAACTACAGAGGGTTTTATGTTGTCCTGTCAGGGGTCGAACCTGAACTCTTCTGTTCCAGAGACAGACGTGTTGCCAGTTACACCACAGGACAATTCTTTGCAAATGTACAAAATCAATTATTATACAGGCAAACTTTTTTAAATTTTTTTACATTTGCTAATGAAACTGAATGATAATCTACATGGAACACTGGCAGGAAAGAACTGAACTTTTAATCGGAAAAGATAGAATGCAAAAACTTGCAGATGCACATGTACTGGTTGCAGGACTGGGAGGCGTTGGCGCAATGGCAGCAGAAATGATATGCAGGGCGGGCATAGGAAGTCTTACCATTGTTGATGCTGACAGGATCGCTCCTGGCAACAGGAACAGGCAGATCCCTGCACTTATCAGCACGGAAGGAAAACTAAAGACAGAAGTGGTGGGCAAAAGACTGCTTGACATCAATCCTGAACTTCGCCTGAAAATGGTCACTGAGTACATGATTGATGAAAAAATACCGGAGATCCTTTCTTTGGGACATTACGATTATGTCGTTGATGCCATTGATACCCTTTCACCAAAACTTTATTTTATCGTGGAATGCCTGCACAGGAATTACAGGTTGATAAGTTCACTGGGTACGGGCAGAAAGTTTGATCCGTCACTTGTCAGGATAGCTGATATTTCTGAAACATACAATTGCAAACTGTCGTACTACCTTCGCAAGAAACTGCACAAACTTGACATTTACTCCGGTTTCAAAGTGGTGTTTTCTCCTGAAGATGTCAACGAAGGATCCATGGAATTGATCAGGGATGAGAAGAATAAAAAATCAAGAGTCGGAACAATTTCATACATGCCAGCGGTGTTTGGGTGTTTTGCTGCTTCGGCGGTTATAAGGGATATTGTGGGTTTGTAAAGTTTGTAAGGTTTGTAAAGTTCAAAGGGTTTGAAAGGTTTGAAAGGTTTGAAAGGTTTAAAGCGTTTGAATTGTTTCCGTCCAAAATGTCGTCACTCCGTGACTTTTGATTCGACATGGTTTTCGCTTTCTACCAAACTGTCGTCACTCCGTGACTTTATTTCGGTTTATTTCTGACTACTTTTCCAAAGTTTTCTTCACTTTGGAAAAGTTGCGTCGAAACTGATTTAATTAATCCATTCCGTTTTATTATGAGGATTTGTAATCCGACAGTATTTGTTTTTTTATTGTAGCACGCGTTGAAAACGTGCGCTAACATTAAAACGCGAGCTAACATTGGGAAGTTTTCCTATGTGAAAGCCTATGTATCTACTGTGCCTATTGTGGTGAAGGGTTGAAGAGTTTGTGGTTAGTTGTTTGTTGTTTTCTGAGCAAATTCGCGTTATGTATCCTGACGAGTGAGTGGGAAGTTTGAAATGTTTGAAGTGTTTGTTGTTTGAATTGTTTGAAAGGTTCATGGAGTTAAAGGATAGTTTCCATTAAAGAAACTTTTTCAATTCAAAATTCAGCACACCTCATTTCAATAAAAAAAATTATTAAACGGATACCTCTTTACATGGATATCCTTTACCCAGGCATACAGCATTGTTTTCAATCCATCAATATTCTGCTTTTCTTTGGCTGAAATAAAAATACCCGGCATATTCTCCTTCGACATCCAGGTTTTGCTGAGGTCATCAAGCGACAGGTTTTCTCTTGTGGCAGGGACGATATCAAAAGGATCCCGTTCAATAAAATGATAGGCATCAATTTTATTAAACACCATGATGGTGGGCTTGTCCGATGCATTTATTTCCTGCAGGGTTTTGGTCACAACATTGATCTGTTCTTCAAAATTGGAATGTGATACATCAACAATATGAAGAATAATATCTGCTTCGCGCACCTCATCCAGCGTTGATTTGAACGACTCCACAAGTCCGACAGGAAGCTTGCGAATAAACCCGACAGTATCTGAAAGCAAAAAAGGCAGATTGCCTATCACCACTTTTCTGACAGTAGTATCCAGTGTTGCGAATAATTTGTTTTCAGCAAAGACCTCTGATTTGCTTACCAGGTTCATGATCGTTGATTTGCCAACATTGGTATATCCGACCAGCGCTACTCTCACAAGGCTTTCCCTGTTACCACGCTGTGTAGCCATTTGCTTGTCTATTATTTTTAATTTTTCTTTTAGCAGGGAAATTCTCTGTCGGATTACACGGCGGTCGGTTTCAATTTCTTTTTCACCGGGTCCACGGAAACCTATGCCGCCACGCTGTTTTGAAAGGTGTGTCCATAAGCGTGTCAATCGCGGAAGCATGTATTCAAGCTGTGCCAGTTCAACCTGTGTTTTCGCATAAGCTGTCTTGGCGCGTTTCGCAAAAATGTCAAGAATAAGACTGTTGCGGTCAAGTATTTTACATTCCAGTTCTTTTTCGATGTTGCGGATTTGCGATGGACTTAATTCATCATCGAAAACAGCAATATCAATAGTATTCTCAGCGATGTATTCTTTAATAGAAGCAAGTTTTCCTGATCCCACATAAGTCCGTGAATCGGGCATTTCCATTCTTTGAACAAATCTTTTTACAGGAATGGCTCCGGCAGTGTCAACAAGAAATGACAATTCATCAAGATATTCTTTCTCCCGTTCAGCATCCTGTTTGGGTGTAATTAGCCCGACAAGGATTGCTTTTTCAGGAAGTATTTCAGTGTTTATTGGTTCGCGCATAACAGGCGTAGGTGTTTTTAAAAATTAGTTGTTTTGATAAAATTATTCAGGTTTTTACTTACGAAGGTCTTTAGAAAATGTTCAGAGAACTGTTGCCCTGAATTTCGATCGTTATTTTACAAAAGGGAATTTATTTTTTCATGCATCATTTATGAGTTTCGAGCCAGCGTGAAAAGAAAACGTCATTTACATAGTATTTATTGTTCTCTTCATAAATCAATTCCTTATTCAGCAAACCTTCAACGCTTCTTTTAACTGTACTGGTAGCGCCCATTTTGTACTTATTGATAAATTCCTTGCTGAATAAAGAGCCGGCACCCTGTTCCATTGCAATTGCAGTTAAAAGGTTCCATTGCTGAGCCGGAACAATACTTCTCAGGTTATAGTAAAGCGCTTCGTTCTCAATTAAAATTTCGAGAAATATTTTATTCAGATGTAACTTTTCAATTTTGCTTATGCCAAGACCGAATAATTTGTTGCAAACAAACTGGACATTGAAAGTCCTGCCGTAAGTCCATTCCAACAGATCATCAATGAGCGTAGGGGGAAAATCAATCTTATTTTCAGTAAATTTTTTTGAGATAAATTTGTTATAGTCTTTACTGATTATATTACTCAGGTGCATCAGTTCGGTACTGTTGTAAAAAGGATAACGTGCATCGCCAAACATTGAAAGTAACATGTGTTTTTGACTTCCTGAAAAAATAAAGACCACATTTTTTAGCTGCTGAAAGTGCGAGCGCAGGAAGGCTTCAACATTGCTTTCTTTATAGGCTTTTATTTGCTGAAATTCGTCAATGGCAATTACAATCTTATTTTTATTGCTCTGCTTTTTCAGGTATCCTATCAACTCGGATAAAATCTGTTTTGTGTCATTTTCGTTTTGAGCAAGAAAAGAAACATTCGGACTTCCCGACAGAGGATCGAAATTAATTTGCGGACGCAGATGTGAAAAATGTTTGCCGGCATTTTTAATTATTTGTAGTGGTTTGGGATCGAGCTTTCCGATTATTGCCGTACCCAGTACATTGACAAACTCCGCCAGGCTGCGCGTTGGCATTATGTCAATATAGAATGTTGAAATTTCTTTGTCTTTCTTCAAATGATAAAACAAGTGGTGAATCAAACCTGTTTTTCCCAGTTTCCTGATAGAAAACAAAGTTACATGCCGGTTGTTTTCAACAGCATTAAGAAGACTCTCCAGTTCTTTTTTTCTGTTGCAAAAGTATGCCGGAGAATTGTATCCTGTGATTATAAAGGGGTTCATCTGTCATTTTTTTAATTGCGCATTTTGCGTTGCGCAAAGTGCGTTACGCAAAATGCGCAATGACAAAGGTAAATAAAATTTCATTAGTGTCCGGAGAAATTATTACAATCGTCTTTAAAACCGCATAAAATATGATGTTCCGAAGATATCGCCCCGATGGGGCTTCCTTTTCGTGACATGTATCATTATTACAAAGATTTCACCTCTACGAGGTTTTCAAACCCGATTACAGCCCTAATCACGTAGTGATTTAATCTTTGTAATAAAAAATTGACAGCGGTATTAAAGTCACTTCGTGACGATATAAAAATTTAATAGGACATTAATGATAAAATTTAATAAACAGGAATAATAAAATGATTTTCTCTCCAACTTTAGACACTCCGAACTTTTGCACACTTTAGCACACTTTAGGACACTTTAGCACAATTTAGACACTTTAGTGCACTTTAGACACTTTTCAATGTTTATTCCCCGCCGTAACAAAATAAAGCGCTGTAGTGGCGATCACCCCATACATGGCAAGTTCTACAGTGACACCTTCTGAAGATAAGATCACGATCTCATAAACAGAAGCGAAAAAAAGCATAATTCCTGAGAATACTGTGAGGGCAGGCTTGCTTAAAAATCCTCCAATGACAAGCAGTATCGAAAACAGGGCAAATACCAAAGCGATGTAAAACTGGATACTTTTAAAATCGAATATCTTCAGCGTATGCATAAAACCCAGCGCCACAAAAAATGCTACCGACAAACGCATCAGCCATGTGGCGAATTGCATTAAACTTTTAAGAGGTTTCATTTGGGTTTAGAGTTCAAGGTTTAAGGTTCAAAGTTTAAGGATGTGTCATATTCGCTTTGTCACGAAATGCCTGTTGGTTTAATTCATTTTTAAAATGATTTGAATCCTATGATCTCACGGACTTCACGAACTGTCTTCCCTGCGCTTTCGCGTGCTTTTTCTGCTCCCATCCTGACGACTTTATGAAGATATTCCTTGTCTGACATCAATTCACTTATCCGTGCCCTGAATGGTTCAGTAAATTTTATAGCGTCTTCAGCTAGTTGTTTTTTCATGTCACCATAGCGGATCTGGCAGGTGTTGTAAAGTTCATTGAAATGATCGTAGGTTTCTTTGGATGACAATGCCGACATCAGGTTAAAAATATTTTCAATAGCCTGTGGTTTTTTTTCATTTGGGGTCTTGGGACCTTCATCAGTGAGGGCGCGCATTACTTTTTTGCGGATGGCGGCAGGCTCATCAGCAAGGAAAATAGCGCTGTTTTCGTTTTCCGATTTGCTCATTTTTGTGCTGCCATCCAGTCCAGGAATTTTTACCAGCGCTTCACCAAAATTAAAGGCATGAGGTTCGGGGAAATATTCAACGTTATATATCCTGTTAAAGCGGTTTGCAAAAGTTCGCATCATCTCCAGATGTTGCTCCTGGTCCTTGCCAACCGGCACTTTGGTGGCTCTGTGAAGAAGAACATCAGCAGCCATCAGCACAGGGTATGTCAGCAGACCCGCATTGACATTGTTTTGCTGGGTTTTTATTTTTTCTTTAAAAGAAGTGCAGCGTTCAAGCTCTCCCATGTAGGCATTCATGTTGAGCAGCAGGTACAGTTCAGTGGTTTCAGGGACATCACTCTGAATGTAGATCGTTGCCTTTTCGGGGTCAAGACCGCAGGCAAGATATTCCACAAGCACCTGTTTGATATTTTTGTGAAGATCAAAAGGAGTGGGGTGTGTGGTCAGAGAATGATAGTCTGCAACAAAGAAAAAGCAATGATGCTCCTGTTGCATTTTTAAAAAATTTTTAAGAGCGCCAAAGTAATTTCCAAGGTGCAAATTGCCTGTTGGCCTTATTCCGCTTACTACTGTTTCCATGTTGCAAAGATATGAAAAAGTTTGAAGGGGGTGGAAGAGTTTGTGGTTTGTTGTTTGTGGTTTGTTGTTGCGTGGAATTTTACATTTTGCAGTTTTCTGTTTTAGTTTGAAAAGTTTGAAGAGTTTGAAGAGTTTATAGTGTTCGAAAAGTTTGAAATGTTGTTGTTTCAAAATGTCGTCACTCCGTGACTTTATTTTTCTTCATTTTATCCTTTCTACCAAACTGCCGTCACTCCGTGACTTTTTTCGGTTTGTTTCTGACTACTTTTCCAAAGTTTTCTTCACTTTGGAAAAGTTGCGACGGAACGGATTTAATTAATCCGTTCCGTTTTATTATGAGGATTTGTAATCCGTCAGTATTTGTTATTCATTGTAGCACGCGTTTGAAACACGCGCTAACATTTGTAAGTTTTCCTATGTGAAAGCCTATGTATCTACTGTGCCTATTGCGGTGAAGGGTTGAGGAGTTTATAGTGTTTGAAGGGTTTGAAAAGTTCAATTTTTAAATTGTTTTATTCTCTAATGACTTAATGACTCTTGACTAATGACCAATGACAAAGAATGACGCGCAGCAAATAACCTTATGACTTATGATTATTGAGACCAACATTATCAGAGCTAAAATTTGTATTCAACGCAGGTAATTTTTTATCTTTGCTTAAAATATCACGGATAAGCATTTTTTTCTTTTTTAATTTAAGACCATGGATACTTTTCTTTTTATTGATGAAGATTGCTTTCTCAATGTTGCAATGGAAGCTTCAGCAATGCGTGCTGCATTATTGTTTACCGATACTGTTACCAGTAATGGTGTTCTTGCCAACGCCCTTCAAATGTATAATGGTGTTGAAAAGGCAGGTGATGATGAGATCCTTGCGTGGGTCATAGCCACCAAAGAATCCCTCCCCGACGGCGAAGATTTAGTCAATAACTATTATCAAATTTACAACTATGAAAAAAAAGTGAGGGCTCAAAAACATAAATCAAAGGACGACCTAATCTTCCTGAACAAGCTGGTCAGTTCTAAAGCTCACATGCGCGACTATGTCAAACTCGATATGAAATGTAAGCTGGAAGAACAAAGGGCTGTACATTTATCAAGGTTCGAATCTGAAAAAATTATTCTTTGCCAGGAAATGATTAAAGAATATGTCAGAATAGAGAGGGAAGATTACGTGACTGATTTGATAATTGAAAAAATGATCAATCCGGAAAATATGCTTGTGATAATGCCTGACTATTATCCTGATGAAAAAGGGGAGAAATTTGTTGAGTATTTCAAAAGCTCTTCCCGTAAAAGCGAATTACCTGCATTTCTGCATTTGTTTTTATTTGATTTTCCTGATATGCCCTGGTTGGATTATGAAGCACTTTTATACACCCGGAAAAACATTCACAATAAACTTGGGAATTTTAGTGAAACACTTATCGAACTGAAAAATAATCTTAGAAATATCAAATGGAGTCCTGAAAATAAAAGCGTCATCTTCGAGTCTGTGGATGCAGCAAGAAAGTTGCTTCCCGACAATATGCAGGAAAAGATACACGAGGAATTACACATTCAGCAGGCACTGCATCAAACAAGGGTAAACCCCGGTTTCAATATTTCTCTTGGAATATCTTCAATGGATTATATTATCCGGTATTTTGTAAAAACGAAAACTGTAAGGCCCCTGATTGCTGATAATATCAGGCATAAACTTCGAAGTTATTCAGACGATCAAAAAACGATCATCTTTTTTTACCTCCAACCTCAGTTTGATTACCTCATAGAAAAGAAATAATTTGGAAATAATGTTGTAAATAAGTTCACCTTTTGTGAACTTTCTGAAAAATTGTCGTATCTTTGTATGCGCGTTCATTTAATAAAAAAGCAAACACTTGAAGATTTTGCTACTGAGAATGCAAGAAGCAGAAGTTCAATAAATATTTGGTTGACGCTGTTAAAGTATGCTGATTGGAATAAGCCTGCTGATATTCAGGAAACATTTTGCTCTGCTGATTTGCTCGGTAATAGTTGCAATAGGGTAGTGTTTGACATAGGAGGAAATAATTACAGAATGATCTGCAAATATGTATTCGGCGAAAGGCAGGTTCATTTGTTTGTGTGTTGGATTGGGACACATGCACAATACGATGCAATATGTAAAAAGAATGAACAATTTACAGTAAACAGTTTTTAATGCCAGAGTGTATGGAAACCTTAAAATATAAAGTGATCAAAAACAAAAAGCAATATCATGCGTATTGCAAACAGTTGGAAGAATTGTTGACGAACGGGACTAAAGATAAATCTTTGAAAGAAGAGATTGAATTGCTTACTTTATTAATTGAATATTGGGATAATGAACACAACACTTTTGATAGCCTGGATCCTATTCAGCTATTGAAATCATTGATGGTGGACAACAATATCAAACCCGTTATGATGGCAGAGTTCTTAGGTGTGAGCAAAGGACTGGTATCTGATATTTTGAATTACAAAAAAGGATTGAGCAAAGAAATTATCAGAAAACTTTCTGAAAGATTCAAGTTGTCTCAGGAGGCATTTAACAGGCATTATGACCTGACGACATCTTTGAACGCACCTCAACAAAATATAAAAAGTATTCCTTCGGAAGGTAGGGTCGCAATTTGATCAAGTTTAAGGGTTGAATAGTTTGAAGTGTTCACGTTTCAAAATGTCGTCACTTCCGTGACTTTATCTTTATTCACTTTATACTTTCTACTAAACGGCCGTCACTCCGTGACTTTTTCCTATGTGAAAGCCTATGTATCTACTGTGTCTATTGTGGTAAATTTTCGTGAATGTTATTCACCACATAGGATCATAGGAACTTAGGTTCCACATAGGTTCTTCAATCAAAATCAGAAATCAAAAAAATGTAAAATGTAAAATGCAAAATGCAAAATTTAAAAGTTCCACTTCGACAATTTTAAACTCTTAAACATTTAAACAAAATCCCAAGTCTTCCATCGCGCCTTTGCGATCTTTGCGTGATACTTTAAACCAAATCAGAAATCAAAAATCTTTATTATTTAAAAGTTTTCCTATGTGAAGACCTATGTATCTACTGTGTCTATTGTGGTAAATTTTCGTGAATGTTTTTTCACCACATAGGATCATAGGCACATAGGTTTTACATAGATTATTCAGATAAAAATCACGAATCGAAAATCCCCATTTTTTCACGTTTTACAATTGCAAAACCGGAAAAATAATTATTTTCTTTTCTTCATTTTATTTCCGGTCCCGACAGATATTTTGTAACTTTGTAAAAAAAAAATCATGAATCATTTAGACAGAATAACTATTGACCCAAATGTTTGCCACGGAAAGCCATGCATTAGGGGCCTGAGATGGCCTGTTGAAGTCATCATAGATTTACTCGGTTCAGGAATGACAAACGATCAAATTATTGCAGACCATCCGGAACTTGAAAAAGAAGATATCCTCGCAAGTTTGAATTTTGCAAAACTTTACCTTTCGGGTCATTCAATTAAAGACGTGGCTTAATGAAGTTCTTGTGTGATGTTCATATATCCTATAAGATTGTGAATTATTTCAAATCAATGGGATATGAAGCTATTCATGTTAATGAAATTTTGGATAAGTGGTTTACTAAAGATAATGAAATTTGTGAGTATGCTGATTCCAATGATTTTATTGTTGTAACAAAGGATTCTGATTTCCGTGATAGCTACTTTGTGAAAAACTCTCCCAGAAAATTATTAAAAATAAATCTTGGAAACATCTCCAATGACGAACTGATAAAATTATTATCAGAATGCATCTATTCTATTCAAAAATATAATTCAAAGAATCATTTCCTGATTGAGATTGAAAAAGATTTTATCTCAGTGATAGATGATGACATTCAGGTTTCCTGATATGGTATTTTATTTTATGCCGGAACGGATTTAATTAATCCGTTCCGTTTTATTATGAGGATTTGTAATCCGTCAGTATTTGTTATTCATTGTAGCACGCGTTTGAAACACGCGCTAACATT
>CAISZK010000084.1 GCA_903889915.1 uncultured Bacteroidota bacterium | reverse complement strand
TTTTTATTCGACAGTACAAGGGCTATTTTAATATTTGCCATTCCTGTAAAATATTCAATAATACGTTGAGCATTGGTGCCATTGCCGGAGGCGAAGATTGCAAGTTTCATGTAAGATTTTTTTGTAAAAGTAATACTTTGTGAGAATATTGTTGGAAATTTCCGGAGTCCGTAACCGGTATCAAATTTTTGATTTTCGGAGTGGGTCATGAGAACACTGTTTTTTAAATCCTGATTTGTATTTTTCAAAACAGTTCAAAAATCTTCTTAGGCTTCCTGATATTTACTTAGTATTTTTGCAAAACTTCACTTTTAAAAACCGGAATAACAATTATAGAAAATGCTTACCCAACTGATACAAAATTCTTCAATAAGCAATGATCTGAAGCAAATATCTGAAAAGGTTATTAAACTGCAACGCCTCACCCTTGATGAAGGACTGATGCTTTATGAAAAAGCCGACCTGTCGCTGCTGGCATTGCTGGCCAACTTTGTCAGAGAGAAAAAAAATGGTCTTTACACTTATTACATCAAAAACATCCACATTGAACCGACAAATATCTGTGTGCACAAATGCCGTTTTTGTTCTTATTCCAGGAAAGCAGGAGAAGCAGGAAGCTGGGAACTTTCGATTGAAGAAATCATTGAAAAAGTTGTTGCTGCAACTGATAAAGGGATTACCGAAATTCATATTGTTGGCGGAGTTCATCCGGACAGAGATATTGCTTATTATTCAATGATGATCGGAGAAGTGAGAAAAGTTGCTCCTTCATCACACATCAAGGCTTTCACGGCTGTTGAGCTTGATTATATGTTCAAAAAATCAGGAAAAACTTACGCTGAGGGTTTTGAAATTCTTAAGAAAGCCGGGTTGAATTCTATTCCCGGAGGAGGAGCGGAAATATTTCATGAAGACATCCGGAGACAAATTTGCGACACAAAATCGGGTGGCATTACATGGTTAAAAATTCATGAAGCTGCACATCATTGCGGAATTCCATCAAATGCCACAATGCTTTACGGGCATATTGAAAAATATATTCACAGGATTGACCATCTGAATAAATTGCGCGAATTGCAGGACAGCACAGGATTGTTCAATGCTTTCATTCCTCTTAAATACAGAAACAAGAATAATGAAATGAGCGACCTGAAAGAAGTATCCATTATTGAAGACTTGCGTAATTACGCCGTTTGCAGAATATTTCTTGATAATTTTGCTCACATAAAAGCATACTGGCCCATGATTGGCAAAGCCACCACGCAGCTTGCCCTGTCATTTGGTGTGGACGATATTGACGGAACCATTGAGGATTCTACAAGGATATATTCTATGGCGGGTGTGGAGGATCAAAGTCCGGCAATGACCACTGATGACTTACATGAACTGATCATTGCTGCTAAAAAGATACCTGCTGAAAGGGATTCTCTTTATAATATTGTCAATCGTCAATAGTCAATAGTCATTTGTCATTTGTCAAAAGTCATTAGTAAGTGACCATTGACCAATGTCCAATGACCAATGACGACCTCTCGATCACATCTTTTCCACTTTTCTGATCACTGAACCATCGTTGAAAACTGCTTTGACAAAATAGATCCCATTCGCAAGATCTGACATTTTGATTTTAATTTTTCCCGGTTGTAAAGCATCCGTATTTACTGACCGTATCAACATTCCACGGATGTCGTAAAGCTGTGCAGTTTGGAAATTGTAGCCTGAAAAATCAATGTTCAGATCATCGGTAACGGGATTTGGGAACAACGAAAATGTGTTGTTGGTTGATGATTCGTGAATACCGAGAATTACGGTATCGCTTTTTGTTACGATCTCCATATTCGGATCAAACTTTATTGAATCAGGTCTGAATCCTGCGTTGGCAGTGAATTGCTGACCGGAAAATGTATTGTCAAAAACAAGGATGGTGTCGTGTGTGGCATCTTTAAATTCAAGCGGGACGGGCATCTTATAGAAACTCACCGAAGGATCAGATGTGGTTTGATTGATCACCACCTGCACATCGTTTGTCACTGCCGAAAAAGAACATTGAATGGAATAGATGGGATAACCCTGACCATAGAGCCAGTCGTTGAAAAACTCAGCAAGATTTCTGCCGCTTGCATTTTGCATGTGGTTGATAAAATCATCGGAGCAGGCATATTTATACGCAAGATTCGTGTCGGTGAGATAGCTTCTGAAACCCGCAAAGAAAGCGCTGTCACCAATGGTCCATCGCAGCATGTTCAACAACATCGCTCCCTTAGAATATTGTAATCTTTCATCAAAAACATTGCTGACAATGGTGGTATCAGTGACATATACAGAGCCTGCAGGCTGACTGGTGATATTGCCTATCTGAAGTCTTTTCCAGATCGGCCAGTAATATCCGTTAAAAAGAAAATTATATGCCAGCCCTGTCCAGTAAGTGGCGAAGCCTTCATTGAGCCAGATATCGTGCCAGCTACAGGTTGTGATCATATCGCCCACCCATTGATGCGCAAGTTCGTGGGTCATTAATTCAAATCCATAATCATGAAGGAAGGTCATTGTTTGGTGTTCCATGCCCCCGCCCCAGTTGAATTGTGTCATTCCATAACGTTCTTTCACGAAAGGATAGGTTATAAAAAGACTGTCGAAAAGTTCCATCGGCTGTATCATGGAAGGTGCACCACCTTCAGCAGTGGCAAGGTTTTCAGGATAGGTGTAGTTTAAAACCTGTATGGAATCGCTGCCGTTGTGCGCATAATTTGAAAAGGTTTGATAATTCGTCACGGCAAGGGCGATCAGATATGTTGCTATCGGATAACGGTGTTTCCAGTGAGCTGTTTTTATAGTATCCAGAATGGTTTCCGAAACCAGCAGCCCGTTGGATGCTGAGCGGTATTGCTGCGGAGTGGAAATAAAAATATCAACCGAATCAATTTTGTCCGAAAGGTTGTTCTTGCATGGCCACCATTCTCTGGCTCCGTATGGCTCCGACAGTGTCCAGATGATGGGTGTGCCATTGTGAAAATCTTTTGCAAAACTTCCGAAACCGGAGCCCTGCGGAGGATTGCCGTGATAGAAAACACTCACCGAATCCAGTTGGTTTAGCGCCAAAGCTGATGGCAAAAAAACCGTCAGCGTATCGCTTGAGGAATGCGACCATGTGATGATCGCTGAATGATATTTTATAGAATCCACTATCATCACGGATGAAAAGTCGAAGGTGATTTTATTTACCGAAGCTTGTGTTGTCACAAAATAGGAAGTGACCTCACCACTGATGAAAAGCGTGTCGGGATTGATGTTCCAGTGCATTCGGTGATATTTCAGATCATAGTTATTGCCGTTGTAAACTTTGGGTTTCTTTAAAAATAAAGCTGCACTCTGTTGGTCCATGTGCGCAACTTTTTCATTAAAGTTTTTCTGGGGAGCTATCTGCGGGAATGCTGCAATCGAGAGTAAAAATGCGAAAAAGAAAAGTAAGGTTCTTCTCATAAGTGACGATGATGATTAATGTGATTACAAAAATAGCTCAATAACAACAGGGGGACATTATATCCTTCTTTAAAAAATTCACCACACAGGCACAGTAGGTACATAGAACATCACATAGGTCAAGCCCGGAATTATTCAGGTTTTTTTTGTGATTGCTCTAAGTGAAACCTATGTTTCTATTGAGTCTGTGTGGTGAAAAAGCAACTACAATAAAAATGATTTCATTCAATAATGTCGTCACTCCGTGACTTTCGATTGAATGGGTTATAGCTTTTCTACCAGGATGTCGTCACTCCGCGACTTTCCATAAAAAACAATCATGCCTTTTTATTTCGTAACAACAAATCGCTTGTTGACGATGGCATTGTCTTTCAAAGTGATCTCGGCAAAATAAATTCCTTCCGGCAGATCTGCAACATCAAATTGAATGCTGTTTAATCCCTGCAGGCAATCCACAGTCTGGCTATTCAGCACCTGCTGACCAAGGGAATTGACAAACCTGATCTGTACTTTTTGGTTTTCCTTCAGATTAAGATCAAGTGTCATGTTATTGATTGCCGGGTTTGGATACAGATTGGAAGAAAGCAGCAGATCAGGTGTGGAATTGATTCCAACATTGCCTGTAAGATAAGCGGCTCCGTAAGTTGTTCCCGATTGCGAACTGGTTGTTGTGCCTACATAAGCAAGATATAAATGATACCCGGTTTTGTACCAAAGGTACTCGTCGTTGGTGATGTTTATTTCATAAGGATTGAGTGTATGTGCAGAATCCGTATAAGCTTCAACCATGTGCACGCGCATCACATCCGTGAAAGTTCCTGCAGGTGTGGTGAGGGTTCCATAGGCATCGCTGGTCACTGTAACATGTCCCTTACGTGTGTAAGTGTAGCCACTGGTATATTGTGCCTGGAAGTTATGCGTAAATGAATTGGTGTAAGAAAATGGATATTGCATGTAAATTTCAGGTGATGAATAAACCGTAGCAACAGCACCAACTACAAGGCCGCAGTATTCCAGATCAGTTGTAGTAGGTTTGTAAAATTGAGCTGCCGATGTTGTGGCGTTGTAAGCTGCCACTGTTGCGCCCGTGAAGCTTGATCCGCTTGGAGCCGAAGCAGCAGCTTCATAAGTTGAAACTCCTGTCGAAGTGCCGCTGATGGCCAGGTTCCAGGTTGCGTTTGGGCCTGCACCGCCGGGGCTGACCTGGGCTGTTGAGCCGTAGAGTGTGAAAGATTCCCCGATGACGGGGTTGATGCCTGTTGCGGTGAGAACCGGCTGTGCAATGGAAGCTGAGCATAGAAGAACAAGGCTTCCGATCATTAAATGGAGTAAATGTTTTGTCATAATTATAAGGTTTTGTTGCCGTAAAATTAGATATTAATTTTTATACGCTTTGAAATATTAACAATCTTTTTTTAAGGGGCTTTGTGACTTCCCAACGTTGACACTTCTATGATTCCTTACAAGATCGCCTCCTATTTTCCTGATTTCTCTTCCTGGATCAAAGAAAGTTTTAATTAATTTCAATTTTATTTTTAATGAAAAAACAATGATGCTAAAGCGCCGCAGCGGATGATTTTTTTTCAGGCTAAACAAGACTGCAATAGATGTCAGTGCAGCATTTATTGCAGTTCATTTTAATGAACTGAAAAAAGTGCAAAAGGCAATTGACTTTAGTCGCATTTTGAAAAGAGATTTTTTTGTTTACAAAACGCTGTCAGGTTGAAAAAACGCTGACAGGTTTTCCTTAATCCCAGAGGGATTGAACATGAATAGAAAAGATTTTATCAAGGATTGTGCGACTCCGCAGGAGTCGAATGTTTCACCGTTATTCATCTTCTATAAACATTTGAATCCTTCGGATTCATTACACCACCTTTGCTCACTAGTCCGAGCCCGACATTGAGTCGGACCCGGACTAACACAAATCTCTTTCAATTTCCAATATTGTTTTAACCTCATCCCCCGCCCCTTCTCCTAAAGGCGAAGGGGTGACTGTCGTCGCAAACTTCCTGCTTGTTTTGAAAAAATATTTTTTGTGTTTTCACCTCTCTTTCTATGAAATGCGGAGGCTCCCTCGCCTTTAGGAGAGGGCGGGGGGTGAGGTAAAAAGAAGAATTTTTTTGTTCACAAAACGCTGTCAGGTTGAAAAAACGCTGACAGGTTTTCCTTAATCCCGAAAGGGATTACATGTTTATAGAAAAGGTTTCATGCGAGGTGGTGCGACCCAGAAATTTCGGGATCGTATGTCTCGCCGTGATGCATCTTCTATTCCGAAACTTCGGAATTTGAATCCTGCGGATTCATTGCTCAGAAAAACAATGATGCTAAAGTGCAGCAGCAGATTTTACTTTCAGGCTAAAGCCAGACTGCAATAAATCACAGAGTGCAGCATTTATTTCAGTTCATTTTAATGAACTGAAATTAGTGCAAAAGGCAATTGAGTTTAGTTGCATTTGAAAGAGATTTATTTTTGTTCACAAAATTTGAACAGACTTATGGCTGAAAAAATCTGCTCAGGAGCGGGGTTTGATGTGGGCAAAGAAACTCCACACACAATCCGAACAAATAGTGTTAAATCAGGCAAAGAACCGGGTTCAGCTATTCTTAATGCTGAGGGAAAAGGTATTCATGAATGGGAACTAAGCTACGACGGCGGTCTTACTTTAAAACCTTTGCGTGCCACAACAAAAGGCAAGAAAACCCTTACCGGTGAAAAACCCGATATTGATATATGGCAACGCAATTGCCAGGTGTTGCCAAACTATACTTATGGCGAATGGACCGAGTGGGTTGCAGGCAAAACTGGTAAGTAATTTCGATGTAATCCATGATTTCGGAAGATTGCTCAATATCTTCATTGCGTATGCGCATATTTTCGGTGAGTATGCGCATATCTTTTTTGCG
>CAISZK010000083.1 GCA_903889915.1 uncultured Bacteroidota bacterium | reverse complement strand
GTATCTGCCCCACTGACGATCAGTTTGCCATTCTTTTCATAAATCTTGGAAACACGGCCCCTGATATATTTTGCACCGTCTTCGCTGATGGCACGGCGCACAAACTCTTCATAATTTTTCCCGCCTGCCCTTACATCCATGTAGAAAACAAAAGCTTCACCGTCGTGAACTTTATGTTTGTAAAGCATGGCATGTTTTGCAGTGTACATGCAACAGATCTTCGAACAATATTCAATGCCTTTGGCAGGATCTCTTGAGCCGGCACATTTCACGAATACAATTTTCTTCGGTATCTGCCCGTCTGAAGGTCTTCTTATTTCTCCCTGCGTAGGTCCGGAAGCTGATGCGAGACGTTCAAACTGCAAACCGTCTATCACATCCTTGTATTTTCCATAACCATATTCAGGAAAGAAATCTGTTCCCTTCACATCAAAGCCTGTGGCAACAACCACAGCGCCTACTTCAACCTCAACAATTTCATCAGGCTGATCAAAACGAATGGATTTGGAAGGACAAACTTTTTCACATATTCTGCATTTTCCTTTCAGATAATACGTACAATGATCCCTGTCAATAACGGGTTTGCTGGGCACTGCCTGCGGAAAAGGAATGTATATTGCTGTCCTGTTGCCAAGGTTTTGTTCAAATTCACTGGGGATTTTCTTTACAGGACATTTTGTGGTGCATAATCCGCATCCGGTGCAGGAAGGCTCGTCAATGCTTTTCGCTTTCTTTCTTATTTTCACCTTGAAATTACCAATAAAGCCATCCATTGATTCAATTTCGGCATACGAGTACAAGGTTATATTTTCATGTTGTGCGATCTCCACCATACGGGGAGTAAGAATACATTGGGAACAGTCCAGCGTAGGAAAAGTCTCCGACAATTGCGACATGTGGCCACCTATGGAAGGCTCACGTTCCACCATGATCACCTTATGACCTGCATTGGCAATATCCAAAGCTGCCTGAATACCTGCAACACCACCACCGATAACCAATGCTGTTTTTGTGATCGGAACCCTGATCGGATGAAGAGGCGTATTCCGTTTTACCTTTTCAACAAGAGTCCTAATGATATCTATTGCTTTCTGCGTAGTGGCTTCTCCTTTTTCATGCACCCAGGAACAATGTTCCCTGATGTTGGCCATTTCGCATAAAAACGGGTTAAGACCTGCAGCAGCCGCAGCACGCCTGAACGTAGGTTCATGCATTCGCGGCGAACATGCCGAAACCACCACACCATCCAGTTTGTGTGCAATGATGGCTTCCCTAACTAAATTCTGACCCGGGTCGGAACACATGTATTTGTATTCAACACTGTATTCGACACCCGGAAATTGTGCGGCAACCTCAACAACCTTTGCACAATCAACGGTCGCTGAAATATTTTCCCCGCAATGACAAACAAAAACGCCTATTCTAGCCATTTAATTTACCTTTATAGTATTTTGAACATTTTCAACCGGAAAAATTACCGGAACAAAATGCCGTTGTAAACCCAGTTCTTTCGGTGATATTCCCACTGCCAGCCCTATCGCCTGAGTAATGTACAAGACAGGAGTTTTAATATCTTTACCAAGTGATTTGTTGATATCCTGACGACGCATATCCAGGTTGGAATGACACATAGGGCATGCCACGATGATGGCCTCTGCACCTCTGTCAACTGCATCTTCCATAATTCTTCCTGACAAATTGCCCACAACATCCGTTCGTGCCACTGACATTCCGGCACCGCAACATTCGGTTTTAAAAGCCCAGTCTATCGGATCGGCTCCTATGAGTTTCATCACTTCATCCATTGTTTGTGGGTCCTCGGGACGGTCAAACTTAAGGATACCGTGAGGCCGCACAAGCAGACAACCATAATAGCAGGCTGCTTTATGAGCAAAGGGAGTTTTAATTTTCTCTGACAATTTATCAAGAATATGATCCTGTATGAACTGAATCACATTGAGAATTTTCACATTTCCTGTGTAAGGCAATCCGACAATGCCGGCTATCCTGTTCTTCAATTCCTCATCGCCGTTCACTTCATGCTGCGAAATAGTCAATCTGCTGTAACATGCAGCGCATGGAACAACGATCTCATGAAGCCCGTTTTGCTCAGCAATAGCAAGTATCCTGATGGGTAATGACAGCGAAAGATCATGATTGAGATTATGGGCAGCAGTGGCCCCGCAACAATTCCAGTCGGGAATATCTGTAAGTTCTATATCGAAAGCTTTGGCAACTGCATTGACCGATTCCTTGTATTCACGCGAACCGCCATTCAATGAGCAGCCCGGGTATAAACCAATCTTCATTCGGGTTTCTCCTTTTTATTAATTGTTTTCTTAAATATGTTTTTCATGGAAAGTTTATTTTTTATCCGTTCCGGTATGAAGTGAAGTTTGCCCCTTGCAATCATTTTTGGCGCAAGTGCGACATCCTGTGTCAAAGCAAAAGTGCGCATTTTGTAATCGGCTATAAGACCAAGTTCCGATAAACGACCGGTATATTTCACGGAATCAAGAAAGGCTTTGTGGAATTGAACGATGTGCTTTGCTTTCGGATTCACTTTCTTTTCCTGCAAAGACAGTTCACGCAAATGATCCATCACCTTCGGAATGTCTATTTCCATAGGGCAACGGCCATAGCACATCTCGCAGGTGACACACATCCAAATAGAATAAGAACGCAATAATTTTTCTTCAAGTATAGGGTCTTCAGTTTGCAACATGCGGATAACAACACTGGGAGGGTAATCCATTTCACTATTGACCGGACATCCAGCAGAACATTTGCCGCATTGGTAACATTTAGCTACCGAAACCTGCAGATCGTGCTCAATGGAATGTGCCAGTGATTTTTCTTTGTAAATACTGTGTGATGACATAATTTTATTTAATAATTCACGAATTTATTTATCGTAATAATGATGAAATAATTCTGATCGTTTCCTACCAATTTAATTGCATTTCTCAACCAATACAAAGGTAATGAAAAAATAATTATCGCAACTCAAATTTTATTACTAATGCAACAAATACGCTACTTTTGAACGATTTCATTTTTTGAAAAATCAATTATTTATTCAGACCTGATAACGTATGTTTTTGAGTTTTTATTTCATCAAAATGTTAAATTTTGTAAAGAGGTGAAGTTCTGAATAAGTATTTAAAACAAGTTTTCTTTCATTTCTTCCCGTAAAATACAACTCGTCAAAATCATGTGAAGAAATACTCCGGATCATCGAATGAGAAATTAATAATTTTAACTAAAAAGTTTGAACAGAAAGCGCACACTTGTGGAAAAATTAAGATACTTTTGGTAAGATTTTCCAGTGAAAGACAATTTGCATGAAGAACAATTTGCAGAATGATTGTCCTGAAAAATACAAGCATCAGAAATTCTTATTAACCAAAAAATAAAAGTGAATCTATGAAAAATTATAAAATTTTAATCGTTGACGATGATCCTGATATCATCAAAGCCGTTCAGGTAATTTTACAAAACAAGGAATATGAGGTGATCAGTGCCAGCAATAAAGCTGATGCTCTTAAAAAAGCAGCCGAAGAAACACCGGATCTTTTTGTTCTTGATGTGATGATGGAAACCTTCTCCGATGGATTTGACCTGTCGCGCGAACTGAGGGCAATGGACAAATTTAAGAAAACACCTATCATCCTGCTGACCGGCATAGATGACAAGACAGGCGTGAATTTCAAATCAGGTTTTAGCAATTCCGAGTTGCTTCCTATTGACGCTTATCTTGGGAAACCGGTGACACCACAAGTATTACTTGATAAAATAAAAGACCTCCTGCCAAAATAAACCTGAATTGGAGTTTTTACCCAAAAATATCAGGTATATTGATGGCGCTTATTGGCTTGTAAAGATCAGATGGGTATTTATCTCCCTGCTGGTTGTTGCTACATTCAGCGCCAGCAATATTTTTCATATTGCCATAGAGGATTTTACTCTTTATGGAATAGCTATTGGCATTGCCCTTGAGAACCTTATTTCACTTTTCATTTTAAAACGTGCAAAAAGCAAGGATGCCAATAGCATTACCCGAATTGTAAGGCGGGTGATCAATTTTCAGATCACTGCCGATCTTATTTTTCTCATCATTATTATTCATTTCACAGGCGGCATAGAAAATCCTGTTTATATTTTCTTTGTTTTCCACATGGTCATATCAGGAATCATGCTTTCGCGCAATGACAGCTATCTGCAAACAACCTTTGCACTTTGTCTGATATGGCTGCTTGCAATTCTGGAATATTTTGGGATCATCCGACATTATGATTTCTGGCTGAGCGAATCATTAAAAGTGAGCCTTTACAACAACATGTTTCATATTGTGCAAACGCTTACCATTTTCTCGATTGCTTCGTTCATGCTGGTGTATATTGTTTATTACATTGTGGGATTGCTGAGAAAACAGGAACGGGAATACCGGAAGGCCAACAAACTGCTGGAACAACATGACAAGATCAAGGATGAATATATTCAGCGGGTGACGCACAATATCAAAGGACACATCTCGGTTATACAAACCAACCTTGCCATACTGACTGATAACATGCTGGGGCCTGTTGAACCGAAGCAGCTTGAATTTATTGAAATAGCATTCAAACGCTCAGTGAAGCTTACTGATTTCGTCAATGATCTTCTGAAGCTGACACAGATGAGACTCAGCGAAAATATGGAAACAGAAGTTTTTTCACTGAAAGAACTCGCCCTGTCGTTGTTTGAATCAATGAGAAAGAATGCAGAGGATAAAAAAATTGATTATCAGTTAAACATTGATGCAGGCGTTGATAAAATAAAAAGCAACCCGGTTCCAATTGAAGAGATCATACAGAACCTGCTTGGAAATGCGATCAAATATACTCCCGAAAATGGGAAGGTGGAAATGAACATCAGAGACAAGGGAGATACTGTTTTGATCGAAGTGACAGATACGGGGATCGGAATCCCTGAAGATGATCAGAAAAGATTATTCAGTGAATTTTTCAGGGCTTCGAATGCAAGAAAACTTATCAAAGATGGGAATGGGTTGGGGCTGGCGCTTGTAAAATATATTGCCAAACGTTACGGAGGCGATATTACCTTTACGAGTAAAGAAGGTGAAGGCTCTACATTTTCAGTGATTCTTCCAAAGGAATTTCCTTTGAGGGCTTTTCAAAAGTAAATTTTACAAAAAAAATTATTTCATCGAAGTACGAAAAAAGGTACGAATATACGAACTACGAACCCGCCAGCTCTATCGTAATTCGTTACGGTTTGCATACTCGTCAAACAGAGGAATAATATTTCCCAGGAGAATTCCTCTTAGGATCCTGAAATTTTGGGCGTAGAAAATAAAATACAAGAAAAATAAAGTGCCGTAGGTACGATATTATTAACGACTCTAAAGCATTTCCTTATTCAGAAATTGATTGTCTTTTTAATGTCGTCACTCCGTGACTTCCGTTTGCCTCTGTTTATTATTACTACCAATATATCGTCACTCCGTGACTTTATTGGGAATCTCCTTCCGATAGCTTGACGCCAATGCGCATTGCAGGAGGCTTTAGCCTCATAATTACAAAGAATGGTGCTAAAGCAATAAGGAACTGAACTCTATTTTCAGTTGCTTGAAAGCAACTGCAATTGATACCCTGAACTTAAATCGGGGACGTTAATTTGAATGTTTCACCCGTACATTTTCCATTAAATTTATTGTTTTTTTTACCTTTACAATAATTACTCATTTTTTACGTTCATGCGGTTATGATCATTTCATATTAAAAGAGTAATTTTACGCCCTTATGAAGAAACTTTATTTTTTATT
This sequence comes from uncultured Bacteroidota bacterium, assembly GCA_903889915.1. Lineage (GTDB taxonomy): Bacteria > Bacteroidota > Bacteroidia > Bacteroidales > CG2-30-32-10 > CAISZK01. The sequence goes on along the minus strand of CAISZK010000083.1, from coordinate 4,512 downwards.
GCTTACATCACTGTACTTCCCCTGCATGGTTTTCAGTCAGGGCAACATCAGGGATTCAGTTATACACACATCACTGGTTACACTTTCCTATTCTTACCAGTTTCCCGGCGGGGATCTTGCGAAAAGGTTTTTGTCAAATTCCACGATCGGCGCTTCCTATTTGTACAAAACCAGAAAGAACTGGCTGATTGGCGGAGATGGCTTTTTTATGTTTCGTGATACTATCAAAGAGCAAGGGTTATTCAAATCCATAAGCACAACAGATGGCAATATTATTGATGGCAACGGGATCTATGCCGACCTGCATTCTTATGAAAGAGGTTACTATGTAGGGCCTAAAATTGGTAAGGTTTTCCCTGTTTGGGGGCCGAATAAAAATTCAGGGATAATTGTACTTGTAGGTGCAGGTTTTCTCCAGCATAAAATAAGAATTGAGAATTCGGATAATGCGGCACCACAAATAAAAGGAGATTACAAAAAAGGATACGACAGGCTTACCAATGGAGTTGCCCTTAGTGAATTTGTAGGCTACCTGTATCTTGGAAATTCAAGGCTTGTCAGCTTTTTTGCGGGTTTTGAAATGGTGCAGGCATGGACAAAAAACAAGCGTTTCAACTTCGACACAATGTCAACTGACAATACCAAAAGATTTGACATTCTCAACGGTTTCCGCATTGGCTGGGTTGTCCCGTTATACAAAGTAGCACCTCAGAAATATTATTACTACTAATCATTTTTTATTGTGGCTTTTCTTTACAATGTTTCTATTTGTTGCTACCTGTTTTTGATTCATGTTGCAGGTTTGTTTAATAACAAAGCGAAACAATGGATCGCAGGCAGAAAAAATATTTTTGAAAGAATACAGAAAGATGTAAAACCCGGTGCAAAGCTTGCCTGGTTTCATTGCGCTTCGCTGGGCGAATTTGAACAGGCAAGGCCGGTGATCGAAGAATTCAAAAAGCTCTACCCCCACTACAAACTACTACTTACTTTTTTCTCACCTTCGGGTTATGAAGTGCGCAGGAATTATGAATTTGCCGACTTTGTTTACTACATGCCCATTGACACACCTTCGAATGCCAGGCGTTTTCTTGATTTGGTAAATCCCTCGATAGTGTTTTTTGTGAAGTATGAGTTTTGGTTCAACTACATTATTCAGATCAAAAAGAAGAATATTCCTTTCTTCGTGTTCTCAGCAATATTCAGGGAAAACCAGCATTTCTTCAAATGGTATGGAGGCTGGTTCAGGAAGCAACTGAAAAGCATTACACACATTTTTGTTCAGAATACAGAGTCGCTTTCAATGCTGCAGAAGATCGGAGTGACGCAGGTTTCCGTTTGCGGAGACACCCGCTTCGACAGGGTGAACACCATTGCCAGAAATGTTAAAGCATTCCCGCTGATAAAGAAGTTTTGCGAAGGTTCGGATGTTTTCATAGCAGGCAGTTCATGGCCTCCTGATGAAGAATTGCTCACGATGCTGATCAATTCGAACAGGACAAACTTCAAATTTATCATCGCACCCCACATGGTTGACTTACCACACATTGTTAGCCTCGGTGAAAAATTAAAAGGTCAGTTTGTGAAATATTCAGAAGCTGATGAAGAAAATATCACTAAGACAAAAGTGATGATCATTGACAGCATTGGCATACTGTCGCATGTTTATCAGTATGGAAAATTAGCCTATATCGGCGGAGGTTTTGGCAGCGGCATTCACAACATTCTTGAAGCAGCCACATTTGGTTTGCCGGTTATTTTTGGTCCAAAATATCACAAGTTTCGCGAAGCTGTTGATCTTATCAAAGAGGGCGGCGCCTATAGTATCAGCAATGAAAATGAGTTTATGGAAACGGTGATGAAGCTATACAATGAGCCGGAATTGTTGAAAGAGAAATCGCAGATAGCAAGGAATTTTGTTCAAAAAAACATTGGCGCCACAGACATCATTCTAAAGAAAATTGAGAAGTCAATTGTCAGTGGTCATTAGTCAATAGTCAATTGTCATTAGTCAATAGTCAATAGTCAATTGTCATTAGTCATTAGTCAATAGTCAATTGTCATTGGTCATTGATGGTCATTAAGTCATTTTGCCTTTTAGTTTCCCCACTTCAAATCTTTTAGTGTACCTTCTAAGATCACTGTGCTGATGGGGCGTTCAATGATCTTTTTATCTTTATCAAGTAAATAGAAAGTGGGTGTGCGCCACACATTGTAGGCGGCTACTGAAGGTCCATCAATGCCTTTGAGATCGCAGGTGTTGATCCAGGGGAACTTGAATCTGTTGGTAGCTGACAGCCATTCCTGCCTGACGGTATCAATGGAAACGGCGAATACTTCAAGCCCTTTCGGGGAATAGGTTTTATAAAGTTCTTCAACAATGGGCAGCGCTTTTTCGCAATGTTCGCACCATGATGCCCAGAATACAACCAGCGTGTATTTCGCCTTTATTGAATCAAGCGCTATTTCTTTTCCCTGAACATCTGTTGATTTTATGGAAGGCGCCTTGTTTCCCGTTTTCAGCGCATTGATGGTGGATGATCGTTGTGCAAGAGATTTTGATGTTTGCTCGTCACTGCAGGTGGTCTGTGCAAGATATTTTTCCACGATGTAACTGTAAACACCTTCCCAGTCGGTGTGGTCGAATGAGCGGATGAGGGTGTTCATCACATACTCGCTCACATTCTTATTTACATCCGTTCTGACAAGAATAAAATCAATGCATTTTTTGTAAGCCGCTTCTGAAGGAGGGTCTGCATAGTATTGCAGGTATTCACCGATCTTTTCAAAAATAATTTCGGAATGAAGCAAAGTAGAATCGGAAAAGTCAATATTGTCGAAAAAATGTTCTTTCAGAAATGCGGCTTCGTTAGGATATTCGCCTGCATCTTTCCTCTTCATGTAGGCATCGAAATCGGGCAGCAGCTTTGCTTTTATCAGTCTTGTTGCATACATGCCGGGATGCATTCTGATCTGCGTTTCAGCCTGCTTTCGCAGTTGGGCGGAGAGATCATCAATTTGCAGGGCTAGCTTTTTTAATGTGGCAGCATTGCCTTTAGGATCCTTGTTGTATAAGGCATTTCCCTTTTGCGTAAGCTTTTCAATTGAATCATTCAGCAGCCTTGTTTTGGCAATGAAACTATAGTACTGTATGTTTTCATCAGATTTAAGAATGATCACCTTTCCTGCATGATTTGTATCGGTGGCGAAGACAATATTTTCTTTATTAAAAATAAAATCGTTGTCAGTTTTCCCCAGTGTAATTCTGAATACTCCCACATATTGGGTGTCGGGGAAAGCAAATTTAAACGTGCAGTTTTTTGGAAGAAATACCGAATCAATGCCGATTATTTCCTTGCCATACATTCTAGAAAAGACAACCTTTTTCCCTGCGCAGCCATTGATTGTTCCGCTTATACTGTATTGCGCATTGCCAGGCAACGGCATTAATAAAAAAGCAAGAAACAACAACGCGGCTATTCCCGAAAACTTACAAACTCCACTGATCATTCCAGATTTCATTTCACAAAATTAATTTTTGTTTGTTAACGGAGTGTTTTATTTTGCAAAAATTAAATACTTTTGTTTAATAAACAACAAAACAGGAATTATGAAAAAATTATCACTCTCGATTATGCTAATGATATTCGGATTTGGTCTGTTTGCCTCTTCCGTTTCATTGCAATCTGCACAAACCATTGCAGAGAAATTCTACAAACATTACGCCATTAATAAAACAAATTCTACTGTGGCCAACGTGATCACAGAGCAGAAAGATGGCACCCCTACTTTTTACATCTTCACATTCAGCGAAGGTGGTTTTGTGATGGTTTCAGCAGACGATGCAGCGCTTCCTATCATTGGCTATTCTGCTGATGAAATATTTGATCAGAATAATATTCCGGCCAATGCACAGGCCTGGTTTGATCAGCGCAGTGCAGAGATCAAATCAATTATTGATGATGGTTTGACAAATGCTCAGACATTGCCTGAGTGGAATAAGATCACCAACAACCAACTGCCATCAACAAAATCGGCAGTAGCCCCAATGACAACAACTGTATGGGACCAGTCATCACCTTTCAACAATCTTTGTCCTAGCGGAACTTATACAGGTTGCGTTGCAACAGCCATGGCTCAGGTCATGAAATTCTGGAACTATCCCACTACAGGAACCGGCTCCCACACTTACACTCCTCCGGGCTACAGTGCACAAACCGCCAACTTTGGAAATACAACTTATCTTTGGGCAAATATGATTGACAATTATCTTTTTGGCGGTACATCTGCCCAAAACTCAGCAGTGGCAACTCTTATGTTTCATTGCGGCGTTTCGGTTGATATGGCTTACGGCACTTCAGGTTCGGGAGCTTATACTTTTAATGTTCCTCCTGCACTGATCAATCATTTTAATTATTCACCCTCAGCAGAAGATCAGTTTATGGCCAACTTCACCGCTGCCGATTGGCTGGCATTGCTGAAAAACGAACTTGATAACGGCAGACCTGTGAT
>CAISZK010000082.1 GCA_903889915.1 uncultured Bacteroidota bacterium | reverse complement strand
TCAACATTTTTTTGCAAACCATTTTGCAATAGCCATAATTGTAAGCATTGGTGGAAGGCCAGGAGATTCAGGTAATATACTTGCATCGCATACAAAAAGGTTGTCAATTTTTGTTTGCAGGTTTTTATCAACCACAACACCTATAGCTGCAGCTGCACCGTTATGTCCGCCATAAATACCTTCCCGTTTTTGAATAGTTTCGGGCTTGGCACCGGCAGCCATTAAAAGGATTCTTGCAGCTTCTCCTCCCTTATCAAGGCGTTTTCTGTCCTGTGCAGTGGCTGCTTTAGAAAAAGTGCCGTCAGTATAGATTTTTCCTTTTGCCTCATCTCTGATTTTAACTATTACGGCAAATAAATTATTGTTCATATAAGCATCCACATTGTCCTTTAGATAATATTTCAATTTACTTTTGTCTTTTATAGAACCAGTAGAGTGAATAAATCCATCTTTCTCCAAAAACTCAGTGTTAACAAGTTGCATTGGTGGCTCATGAGATAAATCTATATCTGGAGTAATACCGTAATAAAATTCACACGTATCTATAAATAAATTTTGCCCGGCATTTTTAATACCGGAGTTTTGAAGTATTACAGGTGTTTTAATTCCTCCGGCAGCGAGTACCACCGTGTTACTAAAGTATTTTACTGGTCCGTTTGGAGAAATGCATTCTACCCCTTTGGCTATGCCATTTTGAACAATAACTTTTTCTACACAGGTGTTATATACAACTTCAGCTCCAAGAGCTTCAGCCTCCCTTAGAAAACTTAATGCCGTCCATTTTGCACCGGACGGACAACCCAGACTACAATTGCCACACCGTGTACATTTTGTGTGGTCAATGAATTTGGGCATTTTCTGCATGCCAATTCCGGCTTTTTTACAAATTTCAAGCAATCTGTGTGAGCCATCAGGGGAAAGAAGAGAATCATGAATCGGAGCCAAGCCAGTTTCTTTTTCGAGTTCCATATATTCTTCATCCAAAAAAATACCGAACTCCGCTAATGGTTTTTCCAGACAGCGCACTCCATTTGCATTGGCTAACACTGTAGCCCCCCCGGCTCCATAAGCCGTAAATATATCGGTTCCTTCAACCGATTTTTCAAGTACAAACGGTAGTGGAAAAATATTACTTCCAGTTTCTAAGATAAGAACTTTTCGTCCTTTTTTTGCGAGTTCTTTAGAGAGTGTAGCACCACCAGCTCCCGAACCTACAATAATAAAATCATAATTCATAAACATAGTTTTAATTGGTTAATAATTTTATTTTTTTAGATAATTTAAAATCAACTTCAGTTAGTCATCATAATCTTTCTCTCCCCAAATCACTTAGAAATTACGATATTAAATGTCCGACATGCCTTATTTTCAGAACATTCATTTTCAGTTACAATAAAATTTTTCTCTGTAACTTTTTTAAAAATTTCTGAAATAATTCCACTCAAAAATGTGTCGTTTCCTTGTTGGGGAGCAATCAACCCTTCATTAAGCGTTAATATACATTCATTGTTATGAATTTTTTCAGGTGAAATAATACCTAAAGTCGTGTGTTTGATAAACTGTCCGGTCTGATATACAGCCTCTTCGACGCCTCCTTTTGCAAAATTTATTTTGTATTTTTCAATTAACATTTTTCCTGTTTCAAATGGCTTTTGATTGCCTGAAACAAGCGCATCCATAAGCGCCTGACATACTTCTAACGATACCTTATTTCCTAATGATGGACGTAGTTTCTCCCCTTTTTCTGAGATTGGATTAAAATAAACTTTATTGACCACATTTTGTGCTTCACCTATAAAGTAGCCAATTATATTCTCTACCATCAATTCTATCATTCTTTTATGTGATTCCTTTGTAATCCAAGCCATATGAGGAGTTATCAAGACATTTTCCATATTAAGAAGTGGGTTGTCTTTTGTGTTGTTTTCCAAAACATCAAGTCCTGCTGAAGCAACCTTGCCTGTTCTTAGAGCCTCAATAAGAGCTTGTTCGTTTATAACAGAACCTCTCGCTGTATTTATAATAATTACCCCATTTTTCATTTTATTGAAATGCTCAAAATCCAAAAAATGTTTTGTAGAATTATTGAATGGAATATTTAATGAGATAATATCAGAACGCACCAATAGTTCATCAAGTGACACATAATTTATTCCGAGATCACTAACAAGTAGAGGTTTTTCAGTCCGGCTGTATGCCAGAACCTCCATCCCAAATCCCCGTGCAATTTTACATGCATGTGTTCCGTTGTTTCCTGTCCCAATAATTCCAATTGTCTTTCTGAAAAGTTCTTGTCCCATAAAAGTATTAAATGGAAAAGAAAAATTAAAATGGGAATCATTTCCCTTTAAAACGACAGGGAGTTTTCTGTAAATAGCTAAAAGTAACATAAACTGAAATTCTGCTACCGACCGGGAAGAAAAGCTCGGACTATTACAAACTGCAATACCACATTCAGCAGCAGTTTCAATATCAACATAATCATATCCGGTTGAGCATACTACAAGTAGTTTAGTCTTAGTAAGCTGTTTTAATACCCGCCCACTGATTTGGCCACTGAAAAAGCAGATGACGTCTGCCATTTTAGCTTTTTGAACAAAGCTTTCTTCTGTTGCAAGTGCTTCTGTTCCATAAGTTGTGACATTATAAAGTTGTTTCAGATAATCAAAAAGATCATCAGTTAACGTTTCATCAACCCCAAAAATTACAACATTCTTCTTTTCTTTTTCCATAAACATCGTTTTAATTGGATAAGAAAGTTGTTTTTTTAAGATAATTTAGAATCATCATCAGGTAGTCATCATATTTTTCAGGATAATAAATACCCAATGTGAATAGTTTTTCTTTAACTTCGCTAGAATTCCAATGTGAAAATGGTTTCCATTCTCTGGTCATGATATCTTTTCTTTCCCTTAAATAAAATTCCCTGATAGGATATATGGCATTTTTTTCATCTGCCATTGCAAGATGTTTTTCCTTCCAGATATTGGTGGGAAGAAGGTCTATTAAAAATCCACAATTTTTTATAATATCAACATATTCCTTCCAGATTATCTCATGAGGGTTGCTCATATTGTAAATATTAAACCCAAGAGAGCTAGTTGCTAGTCCTATTATTGCATTACTTAAGATATCAACAGGCATCATCTCAACTGATCTTTGCCAGTCGGGTGCGGCTTTCATCTGAATACAGCCTTTCATAAGAAGAAGCGCATGATTTTTTTCAGGAGGACAGATTCCTTCTTTGCTGTCGCCGGTGATGTTTCCTGGTCTAAAAATATTAATATCAATGTCCTTCACATTGCTTAATATTTTTTCTGAAACCCACTTAGATAATGTATATCCATTGGTTGATATAGGTGAATCTTTGGTGTCAACCTCTACCTGAAATCCATTGGTATCTCTGATACTTGCCACACCCAAAGTGGAAATATAATTGAGGGTTTTCTTTTTGCCAGTGGCTGCAATTTTAAGAAGCTCCACTGTAGATAAAACATTGGATTTTCTCATCGTGTTATAATCATACATGTGATGAACCATAGCTCCAGAATGATAGATGGAGTCAATCTTTTCAATCATCATTTGTAGTGTGGCATCATCCATTCCTAGCTTTATTTCTGCTAAATTTCCCTTTACAAGCTTTACTCTTGGATGATTTTTTAAATGTCCTTTTTTATATAAATCAAGAGTTGCTTCATAACGACGTTGAATATCCTCATTATCCTTGCCTCTCACCAGACAGTAAATGTCTGCTTTGGTTTTCGCAATTAACCCATCAAGCAGATAAATACCCAAAAATCCGGTGATACCAGTCAGTAATATGGAAGATTGTTCTTTTTCATTTGTAAGAGTAGTGTTGTTCATTTTGACAACCATTTCAGCATCTTTAAGAGCCAAACTTAAATTGTTTTCAGATGCGCCTGAGGTTATTCCTGTGCCATCAATAAATGCAGCCAGATAGGCAATAGTAGGCTGAGCAAACATTTGAGAGATATTCACATCTGCACCAAATTTTCTTTTAACACTTGAAAGCATTCTTACAGTGAGAATGGAATTACCACCTATTTCAAAGAAGTTATCATGGACACTTATCTTGTCAAGTTTTAGAAGTTCTTTCCAAATAGAAGCCAGTGTAACTTCTGTCAATGTAACAGGTGGAATATATTCTCTTTTCGAAGACATTATGTCTTCTAACTTGGGTTGAGGGAGCTTACTTCTGTCAACTTTAAAATTGCTATTCAGTTGGAATGATTCCATCTTTATAAAAGCCGTTGGGATCATAAATTCAGGAAGTTGTCGGGCCAGGAAAGTTTTCATATCCTCCTGAGCTACAGGGTTATCTCTGGGAACCCAGTAAGCAATAAGATGTTGGTTCCACGGAATTACAACACATTGTTTTACTTCACCATGTCTTAGAAGAACAGCCTCAATCTCCTCGGGTTCTATTCTGAAACCGCGTATTTTCACCTGGAAGTCTGTTCGCCCAAGGAACTCGATATTGCCATCAGGCAGCCATCTAACCAAATCGCCTGTCATATAAAGGCGGGTATTTCTATTTTTGACTTTATCTTCTTTTGATGTAAAAGGATTATCAATAAATCGCTCTTTTGTAAGTTCTGGCCTGTTGAGATAACCTATTGCGAGAGAGTCTCCACCAATATAAAGTTCCCCCGGAACACCTATAGGCAATGGATTTGCCTTATTGTCAAGTACATAGGCAGCATAATTGTGAAGCGGTTTACCGATAGGCATGACATCACTATCTTTATATTTATCAGTTAGAAGACAGTAAGTGCTGTAGCAAGTACATTCTGTTGGTCCGTAACAGTGAAAAACATTAAGTGTAGGAGGCTTTGCTTTAAGTAATTTTTTTACTGTGCTAATATTTACGGCTTCTCCTCCAAACAATACTGAATTCAAAGGATTGATTATATCTGCATCGCAGTCCACAATTGCATTAAACAGAGCCGTGGTGAAAAAAGCTGTTGTGATTTTATTATCGGAAATTTCCTTTTTCAACAAATCAAGATTTTCAATTTTAGCACTGTCAATAATGACCATTGTTGCGCCTGAAAGTAAGGTGCACCAGAATTCATATATTGTAGCGTCGAAGGCGTAATTTGCACATTGCGCAATAATATCATCTTCGGTTATTACATCGGCTTGGATGCTTGTAACGAAATTAGTTACAGCACTTTGAGGGATTGTTACTCCCTTGGGATTACCCGTTGAACCTGATGTATAGATGATGTAAGCAATATTTTCCGTGCTGATTTTATTACAGGGGTTTTTATCCGAAAAATCAGCATTATCAACCGTTTCCATATCAAGAGGAAAGACCATTCTTTCTTCTTCTTCAAGAAAAGGCAAATCCTTCAGCAGATTGCTTTGAGTGAGGATTATCTTTAAGGCGGAATCTTTCATAATAAACCTGATGCGTTCTTCAGGATAATTAGGCGGTATGGGAACGTAAGAACAACCCGTTTTGAGAATACCCAACAAACTAATCAGCATATTAGACCCGCGTTCCATGCATATACCAATAGAAACGTTTGACATTCCGCTGGAAGTATTTTGCCGGATTTTATTTAACCTATTTGCTAATTTATTGGCTTCTGCATTTAATTTTTGGTAAGTAATTTTTTTACCATTATGAACTATTGCAACTTTATCAGGATGTAGTTTTACCTGCTCTTCAAACATGTCAATTATGGTGAGGTTCCTGTTGTAATTAATGGCGTTATCATTGAACCCAATTACAATTTTTTCTTTTTCTTCAAGGAGCAGAATATTTACATCTTCTACATTTTTTTCAGGAGATTTAATTATTTCTTCGAGTAATGTGAGGTAATGATCAAACATTCCCTGTATTGTTTCTCTTTTAAAAATATCGCTGTTGTATTCCCAAACAATGGTTATATCTTCCGTTTCCAAATGAGCTGATTCTGTGGCTACATGCTGCTCTGCCCTTGGAATGCAGATGACATTCATATCCACTTTGGCTGTGGCGTTGTGTCTTTCAAGCAATTCGCCATGAAGCCCTGCAAAATCGAGAAGTGGAATATCGCTGTCGTGAAAAGCGAACAGTACCTGAAACAAAGGGTTGCGCCCCGGTGTAACGCCTGCTTTCATCCGTTCCACAATATGCATGAAAGGGATATCGTAATGGGCAGCATCATAGATCATGCTTTCCTTTGTTTTATTTAAAAGTTCATTAAAAGTCGGATTATTTGATAAATCGGAATAAAGGAGTACGGTATTTACAAACATTCCCATCAGGCTCTCGGTTTCTTTTAAATTGCGGTTAGCAACCCCGGTGCCTATGAGAAACTGCGACTGCCGGCTGTATTTTGAAATTAATATAGCAAAGGCAGAATACATGGTATTAAAAAGTGTTACCTTATTATTTCTGCTAAATTCGCGCAATGCATGATAAAGACTTCTTTTTAAATTCAGTCTTATAGCATCGCCGTTGAAACTTTGTACAGAAGGACGTGGATGGTCTGTAGGCATGTTTAATACTGTAGGGTAATCCTTAATTTTATTTACCCAATAGTTTATTTTTTCTTCAAGGCGGTCGCCTGAAAGATTATTGCGTTGCCAAATGGCATAATCGGCATATTGTATGGGTAGTTCCAGAAGAGGGGAAGGCTTACCTTCTAAGCTGGCCAAATAAAAAGCTTTCATTTCTCTCAGGAAAATACCGGCTTCCCAACCATCATGAAGAAAATGATGCTCCATGTGAAGGAAAATATGTTCTTCTTCACTGATTTTAAAAAGGCTCCACGATACAAGCGGAAGTTTGCTAAAGATAAAGGAATGAGATAAAACTTTTTCCATAAGTCTTTCCGCTTCTTCAGCTCTTTTATTTTCGGGCAAGTTGGTCAGGTCGGCTTCATTAAGTTTTACTTTCCAGGGTGCATGGACAATCTGAACAGGACCCTGAGTACTTTCATG
>CAISZK010000081.1 GCA_903889915.1 uncultured Bacteroidota bacterium | reverse complement strand
CTTTACCGAACAGTAAAGATACATTACGCAACTGTAAAGTGATTTTACCAAAGCGTAAAGATATTTTGCGCAATCGTAAAGATACTTTACCGAACAGTAAAGATACATTACGCAACTGTAAAGTGATTTTACCAAAGCGTAAAGATATTTTACGCAATCGTAAAGATACTTTACCGAACCGTAAAGATACATTACGCATCCGTAAAGTGATTTTACCAAACCGCAAAGATATTTTATCCAACCGTAAAGTTACTTTACCAACTCGTAAAGCTGATAAAGAATCTGTTATTCCAGTGAGAAAATTTCTTTTTAAGTTTTTAAAGCAAATTATTCTTAGAACGCAAAACGCTTTAAATGCCTGGATTTGCCAATACAAAACTGCTACATTATAATTACTGGCATTGGAGAACAAAAAGCTTAGCTTCTTATAATGCGATCATTAACCGCGCATTATAGGAAAGCATTTTTCGACTGCCTTTTTTAATTTGCATATACGAATTTGTGTAGTTTGTGATTTTTATTTTAAGGAATATGGTGATAAAAGTTTGCTTATTGAATTGTTTGTTTTCGGGATTTTGAAAATAAAAGACATTTTTTTTGTTAAAGAAATGAAACAATTCATGGCGAATTAGTGAAATGGGACTTGTAGAATTTTTTGTGCGTCCCTCGAGAATTTTTTTGCAAATCAATCATTAATTTCGTCCTTAAATTTACTTACATTGAACTTTTCAAAAAACAAGTTTTATTAAGCAATTACTTGAAATTTTATGAACATCTAAATTGATTAAGTTAAATTGAGCAATTTCCAATTTCCCATAATGGCTATGGGTTTTGAGGACTTTTATGACTATCTTTTCAACAGCGTGATTTTTTTGTTGAAAACTTTTTTGATCACCAATTTAAATTATACGTAATTTTACGCACTTATAGTTTTTTATTAGTTTTTTTATACCGTAAAAATAATAACAAAATAGTAACACGATTTAACTAGGTTATTGATTAATTTTTTACTATTTTTGCAAGGAGATTTTTTTATTTGAATTTTAATGTTAAACATTCCGATCATCTTATTGAATTTAGGGTGATTATGGAATGAAAATTTAGAAATATTTACAGGCCAATTATTTCGTTTTAGAATAGAAATTTTATGAAGATATTTACACCTGCCACTAAAGAATTTTGGAAACTCTGGAAACTAGTAACAAATTTACTAATGCCAAAGCAAATTGTGAAGAGTTTTATTGTTATGAGTTTTCTCCTTCTATCAATATTATTGATTTCTAATAAAGCAAATGCGACTTCTAGAATTTGGGTAGGGGTTGCTAGTGCTGCTGGAGGTGCAGGTACAGATTTCAATACGGCAGCAAACTGGAGTCCAGCAGGGATTCCTGGTTCTGGTGATGACTTGACTATTACTTTTACAAAAAATTTAGCTGCCGCTATTACTCTTTCTGGAAGTATTACCGTTAATTCATTGACTATTGCAGATAATTCGACTCCAACTAGTGCTCTTATTCATTCAATCTCAACAAATGCTTGGACACTAACAATTAATGGGGCTCTTGCTGTTACTAATAATGGATCTGGAACTGCTGCGGGAAGGACTTTAACTACTAACATTATAATTGCCTCAGGGGGTACATTGAGTATAGGTACCAATTTAACCGCTACCTGCAATAGCTATACACCACCTAATGTTATTGCCTTTCAGAATTCTGGTACAATGACTATTACTGGTACAACACTTGCAAATGATGCAAATAATGCTGCCGGAAATTCTCATGTAGATTTTCTGGTTGGCAATTCTGCAGTTACAACTTTTAATGGTGCAGCAACGTTTGATGATGGAACAACTGTGGCTAGCGCACGTATTCAGTTAGGAGGAACCGTAGCCACTTCTTCAGGAAAAATTACTTTTAAGAATAATGTAATAATTGGCACCCATTGTATAAATGCTGCAATAAATGCATCAAGTACTGCTCAAACTTATCTTTTTGATGGAAGTGGACAACTGACAACTAATAATACCACTCAATTTAATTTTAATAATTTGCAAATTGGAAGCACAGCAAATCCAACAATTACAAGGAGTGGGAGCGGTGTTGTAGGCGTGGTTGGTGATCTTACTGTTAATGGTTCATCAATACTTGATTTAGGGACATCTACATTAAACAGAACTACTAGTGGAGGTACATTTACACTTAATAGTACTTCACAACTGAAATTATCCGGGAGTTCAGGTGGTCCCTCTGGAAGTAATTTCCCAAATACTTTTTCAACAAATACTCTTGCTTCCGGAAGTACGGTTGTTTATTATGGTGGCGCACAAACTATATATACACCAAATTATGGTAATCTCACAGTTACAAATGCCGGTATAAAGACAGCTCCTGCTTCAACATTAACTGTTGCAGGAAGTTTAACTTTAACTTCTTCAGCTACTTTTACTGCTTCTTCCGGGGTTGCCATTAATGTTACCGGTAACATTGTAATAAATTCAGGAACTACTTTTAATGCTACCGGTTCAAATGCAATTACGGTTGGAGGTAATTGGACAAATGCCGGTACCTATAATAAAGCATCGGAAACAGTAACATTTAATGGCTCATTACTTCAAACAATTTTTGGCTCTTCAGTTACTGCATTTAATAGTATCACCATAAGTAATAGTGCTGGTGTAGCACTTAATGTTAATGCTTCTATTGGTACAAGTGGCATTCTCACTTTTAGCAATGGTATTTTAACTACAACAGGTTATAATTTTACGGTTTTGAATACAACCAGTGGCGCTGTAAATGGGTCTTTTTCTTCCTCAAAATGTGTTGTTGGACCTTTAACATGGGCACTTGCTTCCGGAACTGCTTATTCTTTTCCGGTTGGAAAGGGAGGAAACTATTATCCATTTGCAATAACTCCAACAACAGGTGGCGCTCTTCAAATCCAGGTTGAGGCTTTTAGTACCGGCTGTGGTGGTTCTCCTGATAATACAACTTTAGCATCCATTGGTACGCCATCAACACATCTGGAATATTGGTATGCAAATATTGCTTCCGGAACTATTTCGGCAGCAACAATTGGTCTTACTTCTCCAAATATGGGTTCTAATAATTTAATTGGAAGAACTACTGGATTGGTAAATTCTACATACGCCAGTATACAAGGTTCTGCAAGCTCGCCTTCAATTACAGGAGGTGTTGCTGGTTCATCTCTTGGATATTTTGTTATGGGTGCCGGCTGCAACTTAGCCACTGCATATTCTGTTACTGGTGGTGGTCTCTATTGCGGTTCACCTGTAGCTGTTGGTTTATCCGGTTCACAGGCAAATGTAAGTTATCAATTAAAAAGGGATGGGACCAATGTAGGATCCACTGTTCCGGGAACAGGTGCTGCTATTTCATTTCCGACACAAACAGTTGCCGGCACATATACGGTTGTTGGAACAGGCACAGGAGGTGGCTATTGTTACACTGATGTTACAATGACCGGAAGTGTAGCTGTAACAGTAATTCCGGGATATGGTCAGGGATGCCCGATAGCTGCCGGGACGATAGGTTGTGCTACCAATTATACTGCAATTCCAGCAAGTTGTACATTAGGAGGATTTATTGATAATTATCCAGGTCCTAACAATGGTGAAGTTCCTGATGAATGGTATTCTTTTGTAGTACCTGTAACCACCAATGGCGTTTATATTAATTTAAGCACCTGTGGAACAGGATGGGATGAAAAAGTCCATCTTTGGGATGGTAGTACAGAACTTGACTATAATGATGATAACGGTCCTGTTTGTCAAGAAAGTGCAGGATCAATTATTTATGGTTTTCCTGCAAGTGGAGGTACATATTATTTTGTGACTGATGGATATGCATTAATACATGTTGGAAACAATGGGTATATCAATACAAATATAACTTATTCAACGCCAGATGTAAGCTCAGCAACCATAACAGGTATAGATGCTCAATGTCCAGGATTAACCTCACAGACGTACACACTTACAGGTGCCAAATATGCAACTTCGTATTCTTGGTCTGTACCCACCGGATGGACCATAACATCTCCTTCACCACAGGGAGCTTCAATTACTGTAACAGCTGGCACCGAGGGTCAAAATGGAAGTATTTATGTTACCCCTTCTAATGATTGTATTACAGGTTCTCCGGTTTCATTGGCAGTTACAGTTGGTCCTGCTACACCGGCTACTCCGGGAGCAATTGGTGGGGCAACATCTCAATGCCCTTCTTTAATTGGACAAGTGTACAGTATCAGTAGTGTTACAGGAGCAACAACATATACATGGACTGTTCCAACGGGATGGACAATTACCGGAGGACAAGGATTTACATCACTTACGGTTAAAACAGGCACAACTGGTCAAAACGGAAATATTACTGTAACCGCAGGTAATAATTGTGGAACAAGTTCAGCAAGTACATTAGGCGTTACAGTTGGAAATCCGGCACCAGCAACACCGGGCACAATTACAGGAGTTGCAACTCAATGTCCTGGGTTGGGAAGTCAAACATATTCTATTTCTGCTGTTACCAATGCAACAACTTATACCTGGTCAGTTCCAACGGGCTGGACAATTAACAGTGCACAAGGATTAACATCAATAACAGTTACTACAGGATCTGCCGGACAGAACGGGAATGTTTCAGTTACTGCAGGCAATAGTTGCGGAACAAGTTCCGCAAAGAATTTAGCTGTTACAGTAAGCCCGGCTACTCCTGCAATCCCAGGAGCAATAACTGGTTTAACAATTCAATGCCCGGGAAGAACATCACAAACCTATTCAATTACTGCTGTGCCAAATACTACGACATATACATGGACTGTACCAACAGGATGGACAATTACATCTCCAACAAATTCAAATTCCATCAATGTTACAACCGGTGCTAATGGCCAAAATGGGAATATAACCGTAACTGCTGGTAATAGTTGTGGTACAAGTACAGCAAGCAGTTTGGGTGTAACGGTGGTTGCAACACCAGCAACACCAGGCTCAATAACAGGCTCAGCAACTCAATGTCCAGGTACACCAAGCCATACCTATTCAATTGTTGCAGTATCAAATGCCACCACTTATACCTGGGGAGTTCCAACAGGTTGGACAATTACAGCAGGAAATACAACAACTTCAATAACAGTTACGGCAGGTTCTTATGGCCAGGATGGCAATATCACAGTTACGGCAGGTAATAATTGCGGAACAAGTTCAGCAAGTTCCTTATCGGTTTCCGTAAATCCAAATGCGGCTATTACTTCCGTGACAGGTTCACCAACCACGATATGTATTAGCGGAACAACTACCTATACTACAAATGGAGTAAATTTAGGTGGTGGAGGTTCCGGCGCGTGGAGCAGTGATGGTACAGCCATAGCCACAGTAAATGGATCAGGTTTAGTAACCGGTGCAAGTGCCGGCAGTTGTAATATTACCTATACAATTACCGGTGGATGTAGCGGAACAAAATCAGCTTCACAGGCAGTGACTATTAATCCGGATGCATCCATTGCTTCTGTGTCAGGTTCACCGACGACAATATGTGCTACCGGAACAACAACCTATTCTGCCAATTCAGTAGTTTTAGGTGGAGGTACAGGCGCGTGGAGCAGTGATGGTACAGCCATAGCCACAGTAAATGGATCAGGTTTAGTAACCGGTGCAAGTGCCGGCAGTTGTAATATTACCTATACAATTACCGGAGGATGTAGCGGAACAAAATCAGCTTCACGGGCAGTGACTGTAAATCCGGATGCATCCATTGCTTCTGTGTCAGGTTCACCGACGACAATATGTGCTACCGGAACAACAACCTATTCTGCCAATTCAGTAGTTTTAGGTGGAGGTACAGGCGCGTGGAGCAGTGATGGTCCAGCCATAGCCACTGTAAATGGATCAGGTTTAGTGACTGGTGCAAGCGCCGGCAGTTGTAATATTACTTATACAATTACCGGTGGATGTAGTGGAACTAAAACTGCTTCGCAAGCAGTGACAGTAAATGCTACTGCAAGTATTACTTCTGTTACCGGTTCACCGACCACAATATGCGCTTCAGGGACAACAACCTATTCTGCCAATGGTGTTATTTTGGGTGGTGGAACCGGAGCATGGAGCAGCAGTGCAGGTACAGCTTCTGTTAATGCTTCCGGTGTGGTTACCGGTTTATCTAATGGTACTGCCAACATTATCTATACCATCACCGGAGGATGCAATGGAACTGCGTCTTCTCAGCAACTTGTTACAGTTAGCGCCCCTGCTAACACAAGCCTTCTTAACGGAGATTATGTATGGTCGGGAAATTCCAGTTCATATTGGGGTACATCCACAAACTGGCTAACCTACAGTTCAGGAAGCAATAGTTATGCTGTTGCAGGGTCTGCACCTACAAGTTCAAGCAATGTGTATTTCCGTCCTTATACCGGTTGTGTTTCAAATCCTGCGCACATTGCAGCAAGCTGTACGGTTAATTGTAACAACATTACAATTGAATCAGCTTTGACAATGGACAACTCTTCTTCATTGAATGTTGCAGGAAACTGGATCAATAATGGAACCTTTACCAGTGGTAATAATCTTGTAACTTTTGTGAACACATCTGATGTTTCAATATCGGGTTCTTCTCCAACAACATTCTATGATCTGACAATGAATAGTGATGGACATAAGCTTACTTTAAGCGGAGGAGATGCAACCATTACTCACCAGCTTACTTTGACCAGTGGGAATATTGAAACGGGTTCTAACAATCTTATCTTTAGTGGCAATGCTACAAGTCCGGTGGAATCAACTGGAAGCAGAATAATTGGTAATTCTTTCATGCAAGGCAGGACTGTCAGCACTTCTGCCCTGAATTTTCTTGGATTGAATATTACAGCCGGCGAAGATATAGGAACAGTTTCCATTACAAGAGTTACCGGTCCTGCCGGTGTCAGCACATATGGCTCAAACAGCAGCATTGAATGTTATTGGAATATTACAGCATCTTCTCAGCCCTCAACCACCGGCAGAAATATTTCCTTCAGCTGGCTTTCTGATTGGGATGGGGCTAATGTTTTTGCAAGTTCTGCAGCCGAAGTTTGGAAAAGCGAAGGTGGTGGACCGTGGGCAAATATCGGCACTTCTGCAATGGCAACCAGTCAGTCCACATCGTGGTTATCACCAACGGTAAATACCAAGTCATTTTCGAAATGGACTGTTAGCACCAAAGCACAACCGCTGCCTGTAGGTTTATTGAGTTTTTCAGCCAGATGTTTGGATGATAAAGTAAATCTTAACTGGTCAACTGCATCTGAAACCAATAATGACTATTTCACTGTGGAACGTTCAAAGGATTATTACACTTTTGAAAAAGTATTGGAATATGCAGGGGCAGGGAACAGCAATCATACGATTACTTATGACACTGCTGATGACAGCCCATACCCGGGATATTCTTACTACAGGTTGAAGCAAACAGATTATAATGGCGCTTCCACTTATCTTGGAGTTATACCTGTAAACTGTGGTACAGACGATGACTTCAATCTGATCGCTGTAATACCAGGTATGCAACAGCATGAAGTTGTGATCAGTTTTGAAGCTGAAAGTGGCGAAGCTTATAATTATGGAATCTATGACATCACAGGCCAAATACTGAAACAAGGATCAGGGAAAGCTGATGGTGGATTCAATGAAGTGCATGTGAATCTAACGGATCTTACCGAAGGACTTTACATCGTCATTTTGCAAAACAATGAAAAATCATTTAGCAGAAAGATCATTCTGAGATAAAAATTAAACAGAAAAATCCCCTGAAATGCTTTTGATTCCGGGGGATTTTTTTTTAATAAAATTAGTGATCACATTGCTCAAAAGCCCACTGGCAGCAACCTTTGTTCGAATTATGCAACTGTTATTCAAAGCATGTTTTTAATACCTGTAATTGTCAGTAATTCTTTTTGTGCAAGATTTTAAAATAAACATTTGTTTGGTTGAATTATTTTTACTTACTTTGCACCCCAATTTACAAATAGAAAATTAAATTTATTGAGCGATGTCAAGAGTATGTGAAGTTACAGGAAAAAAAATGATTACAGGGAACAAAGTTTCTCATGCTAATAACAGAACAAAAAGAAAATTTTATCCAAACCTGCAGGAAAAAAAGTTTTTCATTCCTGAAGAAAATCGTTGGATAACAATGAAAGTTTCTACTTCTGCCATCCGTACTATAAATAAAAAAGGAATCGCTGAAGTTTTAAAAGATATTGAGAAAAAAAGTAAGCCGAAAAACTAAGATATTTTTAAGGTTATTTAAAGGCTGTCATCGAGGTTGTTGACAGCTTTTTTTATTTTTTTTTGTGGCTACTGCCAATAAATTTTTCAAACAGCTTCAATAATAATTGCAGAAAAATTACAATAATTTCAATTAAAAGAAATAATTTTGTAATTATTACGTTCATGCAATATTCGTTTTTCGAATCTCATTATAATTTTCGAATGAATTTTATCTGTAAAACATACATTGCCCTTCTGATCTGCTTCATTGCAACAGGGCTCAAAGCCCAGGTAGTAACACAGGTTGCTGCAAAGAAGCTAGTGCAATTTTCGGGCGTGGTTGTTTCGGGCGACAGCTTGAATGCAGTTCCTTTTGCCAACGTTACAATCAAAGGAACTACAAGGGGAACGATCTCTGATTTTACAGGTTTCTTTTCGTTTGTTGCGCAGGCTGGTGATGTCATTGTGTTCTCTGCCCTTGGTTACAAATCTGCCACCTATACCCTTTCCGATACACTGAGCGCTTCCAGATATTCATGGATACAGGTGCTCTCAACAGATACCATTTATCTTTCCGAGGCAGTTATTGTACCCTGGCCATCGCTCACACAGTTTAAAAAAGTTTTTGTTGAAACCAATATACCTAACGATGATGAGCAGAGAGCAAGGAAAAACCTCAATACTGCTGATATGAAACTCAGGTTAAAAAATGCCCCGATGGATGCCGGCGCGAATTACACAAATTTCGTGAATCAGCAGGTTTCGAAAAATTATTATAACGGACAGTACCAGCCAAATAATCTTTTGAATCCTTTTGCCTGGGCGCAATTCATCAAGGCATGGAAAGAAGGGAAATTCAAACAATCGAATCAATAGGGTTTTCAAAGTGCAAAGTAAAAACAGTTTAATAATGATACAGTGATCGTGCTATGCTATTCCAAACCTCAGGATTTTTTATTTTTTCGTATTGACCATACAATAAAATTCAAATTTTTCTGTTATCCTGAATTGAATCCATGACCAAAATGAAGTTTAAATTTAGCGGAATATTCATATTATTGATTGTTTTGTGCGGTTTTGCGAAAGCTCAAAACACTGCTGTCATTTTCGGAAAAATTACTGACGTTAATGCTAAACCTGTTGAATTTACAGTGTCTGTTATTGGGCAAGCTTACTATAAAACAATCGGCAAGTTGGGTGCTTATGAACTTCAGTTGCCGGCAGGCAAAAATCTACAGGTTATTTTTACCAGCATTGGGTATAAAACAGACACCTTGAATGTTCTTTTATACCCTGGCGAAAAAAAAGAATACAACTCTACTCTGAAGGAAAAAGTTGAAGTGCTGGGACCTTATTCTTTTAGTTCCAATAAAAATGCTACAAGTACTTTTATAAAGATCAACCCGAATCTTGTCAATGTGCTGCCTTCTGGCAATGAAGGTGTGGAATCTCTTATCAAAACATTGCCCGGTGTTTCGTCAAATAATGAATTGAGTTCACAGTACAATGTGAGGGGCGGCAACTATGATGAAAACCTTGTTTACGTTAATGACATTGAAGTTTACCGGCCTATGTTGGTACGCACAGGAGAGCAGGAAGGACTTAGCTTTATTAACCCTGACCTGGTTTCGGGCATTGAGTTTTCGGCCGGCGGATTTGAAGCAAAATACGG
>CAISZK010000080.1 GCA_903889915.1 uncultured Bacteroidota bacterium | reverse complement strand
TGGAATGGTCACAAGGGGGGAAGTATCCCTCCTTGTTTTCACTCTAATCATTCCTGTCAAATATCCCTCTAAAAAACTTACAATTATTTTAGCGAGGCAAAACGCGTTCGCCATAGTTGCTCCCCAACTTTTTCTTGTGACCCTAATTGATGTGGCAAAGTCGTTGAAATGTAAACGGATAGGAATGTCGTTGATTTTGGGGAAAGAAATGGAATTGATTGGAAATGGGAAATCTTGAATCAACAAATGTAAAATGTAAAAAATGTAAAATGTAAAAGTTTGGGAAAACCCTGAATCTAAAATTGTGTTTCCGCGCAAGCACGAAACAACTGCTCATATTTCAGGGCAATTTTTTTCCAGTTATATTCCAGGTGTATTTTTTCAATCAACGAATCTTTAATCTTAAAATTTTCTTTGAATTTGAAATCATAATAAGACGTGAGTTTTTCGGCAAGATCATCAGGATTATTAGTTGAAAATAATTCGCCGTTTTCGCCGGGAGTAATCAGAGTTGGGCTCAGACCGGAATGGGTGGAGATGGCATAATTACCACATGCCAATGCCTCCATAATGGCAACGGACATGGCTTCGTAAAGGGATGATTGCACAAAGACATGCGAGGATTGGTATTCTTTGAGAATTTTATCTTTTGCAAGCCACCCCATAAAATTGATCTTATCGTGAAGTGAATTTTCGGCAACGTATTTTTCCATTTCTTTTCTCAAAACCCCATCGCCAATAATATTTGCAACAAATGGGATGTTATGATCTGACAGAAGTTTCAATGCTTTTAAAAAAGTGAAAGGATCTTTTTGGTTAACCAATCTTCCAACAAAAATGATCTTAAAGAGGGTTGATTTTTTTGAATGATCGGGCTTGAAAATACCGGTGTCGCAGCCATTGGAAATTATCACGTTTTTGCCTTCGTTTTTTTCGCCAAGAAACCTGTCAATATTATCCTTCATATCCTGCGACAACATAAAATTAATGAAGGAGTTTTTGCAGATGGTTTTTATCCAAAAATAAGTGGCAAAATGATACCAGAACATTTCTTTTCCAAAAAACCAGGGGATATCGTGCCCATGGGAAATAATGGTGTAAGGAATATCAAACCGCTTTTTCAGATACAAGGCAACTTCACCACCAGGGAGTGCAAAATTGGCAAAACAGAGATCAAAACTGTTGTCAATGCAATATTGTGTAAGGAAACTTTTGCTGTGGCGCATCCATGAACGCATTTCGAAAACACCGGAACGATAGGTGAATTTTCTTTTTGATTTGAGACGAAAAATTTTAAGTCCGCCGTTGTCCTCAACTTGTTTCAAACCCTTGAACCATGTTGTAACAACAGTTATCTCGTGACCAAGGGCGGCGAGTTCTTCAGCGATATGTTTTGTGATCACACCAGCACCGCCGCCAAGGGGAGGATACTCATAATTGAGAACAAGTATCTTCATTCTTTAGTGCCAATGTTGCCTGTATCGTTGATGATGTAGATAGGACGGCCTTTGGTTTCTGAATAAATTTTCCCGATATACTCGGTGATGATCCAAAAGAGGATAAACAGGAAACCAATGAGGATATAATTGACAACAGCCATCCATTCGAGAAGTTTGTAGAACTGTCCGAAAAAAAGGTAATTCACCAACAGGTAAAAGAAAAATAAGATACCGGTAAAGATGACGAAAATGCCCAGTATAAGACCAAAGCGGAGAGGTGCAAACGAGAAACTCAATATGCCATTCATGCCAAACCTAACCATTTTGAGAAGACTGAAACCGGTGACGCCGCTTGTTCTAAGCGGACGTTCATAGTCTATAACAGTGAATTCATAACCCAGCCAGGGAACCATCCCACGGAGATACCTTGATTTTTCGCGCATTTCATTGAGAATTGCAAGCACTGACCGGTCGAGAAGCCTGAAATCGCCAATGTCTCCGGGGATTTTATTATCGGAAAATTTGAAGAGTAAAGTGTAATAAATTTTGGCGGTAAGCTTTTTAAAGAACTTATCTTTCCTGAGCTTCCTGCGTGTGTAAACGATCTTATAGCCTTCTTTCCATTTTTTAATCATTTCAGGAATGACTTCAGGGGGATCCTGGAAATCGCAATCCATAGTAATGACAGCATCGCCTGTAGCATAATCGAGACCTGCAGTAAGGGCAGCCTGATGCCCGAAATTTCTGGAAAGGCTTATAAATTTCACCTGTTTGTTGAGGGATGAAAGATCCCTGAGAATTGAGAGAGATTTATCGCCACTACCATCGTTGACGAAAATGAATTCAGGAACGACATCAATTTCTTGAAGGATGCTCTGAATTCTTTCGAATAAAGGAACAATATTCCCTTCTTCATTAAACACAGGTAAAATAATGGAGAGCTTCATGAGGGTGTTAAAATTGAGTACAGCAAATTTAGTAAATTTTTATCAAAACAGAATTCTTTGTTAATAAAAATGAACTTGTGGATTTTTGTTTTACGGAATTTTTGCCAGACAATAAAAAAGTCCCGGTGGTTCAATACTTCCGGGACTTTTTCACTTTGCTAAAATTGGATTGCAATCCTTATTTCAATTTGCCGAGTTTTGCTGTAACTTTGACAGTAGTGGTTTTAAAGATAAAGCCAAGGCCAATAGGTCTTACAGTCTTGGATTCATATTGTGGATAAAAAACCACATCGTAACCCGGATTGTTTTGCATCAATTCATAAAGCGCATAGTTTGAAGTTTTGTCTGATAAAATGCTGCCAAATACGGGAATGTTAGCTAAGCTAATTCCTGAAGCACCACCAACGACAGTACCAGCTTTGCTCATGAATAATCTTGACCAGTCAATGCATAAAATTTTTGTTGAAGTGGCTTGGGCTGACAACTGATCAGATAAAGTGAAATCACTTTTTACAAATTGAACTTTGGAGTTGGGTTCTCTCATTGTTTTGTTAAGAGATGTGCAACCTGAGAACATTGCAACAGCAATTCCTATTAAAAGGAAAGATTTGAGTGATACTAGTTTTTTCATAATTTTATGTGATTTAATTAGAATGGCAATATTATAAAAATTCTACGGATTACAATAGAAATTTGTTTTAAAAATAAAAGGATTGAGAGAATCCAAAACTCCGAAAAGTATGGCCGTAGCTTTAGTGAGTAAACCGTTAAAACCTTTTCCTGGAATTTTCAATTGAGGTTATGCACTTTCAACTGCAATTTCAATTTCAGGAAAAGAAAATCCGGACACCTGAATTCGTACGGCTCCGTTTTTCCATGCATTTTGAAAAAGAATTTTTCAAAACTTCCCGAATTCAAATTAACTTTGTCGCCACATTTTTTTTGCATGCCATCAGTTGAGCCATCATATAATCCGAATTTTTCCAGCAAAGACAATCCCAACTGGTTCAAAGGATTTATCATGCTACAGGATGAGGTGCCGACAGAAATGATCAGTAAAAGAGAAGACTCAGTGTTTCTCAAACACCGCATTGTCCAGGTAAAATTAAATCGGCCAAAATCCTTTAGCCAATCAATATTTGCAACACATTTGCAAAAACATTCCGCCATGGTACCAAAGGCAAAGGAAGTATCGAACTACGGGTGGATCCCTTGCATTATAGCACTCTGTTTTGTTTTTTATTCCATTGCTCACTTTGGATATTACAAGCGCATGCAGCAAATATTCAAGGCATTTTTTGCAAGCCGTTTGTTCAGTCAGCTGTCGCGTGAAGGCGGAATCTTTGGAGAGAGAGTTTCACTATTTTTATTCAGCTCCTACCTTTTAGGTTTTTCGCTGTTTTTTTACAAAATTTGTGAATACTACTTTCATATTCCTGCTCCATTTTTGGCTTCATTTCTTTTTTATCTGGAAATCCTTGCCGGCATTATCATTTTTTATCTTTTCAAACTGGGTCTGTTTAATCTTGTGGGCTTCATTTTCAAAACCAGCAGGGAGATCTCGGATTACATTTTAAACGTTTATATTCTCGGTCAAATTTCAGGAGTTTTGTTGTTGCCATTAATAGTTTTTGCAGCCTACATGCCAAATGAATATGTTATCTCAATTGGGCTTGTATTGTTGGTGATCTTGTATTTGTATAGCATGTTTCGGGGAGTGACAATTGCAGCTTCCAAGGTAAAAATTTCTGTGTATTATTTATTTTTGTATCTTTGCACGCTGGAAATTTTACCACTGTTCCTTATTGCCAAGGTTTTAAGTAAAATAATTATTTAAACCACCCTTCTGAAAATCAGAGTTGGGTGAGTTAAATAGAACAGTATTATAGGGAGTAAAAATAATACAAGTAAAATTTGGTCTGATGGCGAAAATTAAAAATATTCTGATTTCACAACCACCACCTGAAAGAGAAAACGACCCTTACTATGAACTTGCAAAAAAGTTTGGGTTTAAGATCTTATTTCATAAACTATTTAAAATTGAAGGTGTCCCCTCCAAAGAATTCAGACAGGAAAGGATCAACCTGCTTGATTATTCTGCAGTGATCTTTACAAGCAAAAATTCTATTGATCATTTTTTCAGGATCTGCGGAGAAATGCGGGTTATTGTTCCTGAAACAATGAAATATTTCTGTATTTCGGAATCCATATCATTGTATCTTCAAAAGTATGTGACCTACAGAAAGCGCAAGATCTTTTACGGCAGGCAACATTTTTCGGAACTGATTGACGTGATGAAAAAACACAAAGAGGAAAAGTTTTTGCTGCCCAGTTCTGACATCCTGAAACCGGAAATACCAAAACTTTTAGCTTCGAATAGATTTAGCTATAAACGAATAATTTTTTACCGGACAGTATCGAACGATCTCAAAGAAATTGACATTCTCCTTTACGACATGATCGTTCTGTTTAGCCCTGCAGGTGTTAGCGCGTTGCTGAAAAATTTTCCTGATTTTGACAGGAATCGAATACTTATTGCCACATTTGGTTCAACCACTGCCAATGCTGCGAAAGAATCAGGGCTCACAATACACATTCAGGCGCCAACTCCAAAAGCACCATCAATGACAATGGCTTTGGAGCAGTATTTTGAAAAATCCAAAAACAGGTAATCTGACACTTTCTGCTTTACCACGGGCGGAAAACAATTATTCTGACATTGCAAACTTATACCAAAGAAGAACGACTTTACGAAAAAAAGATTATCACAGAACTTTTTGAAAAAGGTCATGTCTTTTATTCGAATCCTTTTAAAATAGTTTGGTTGCAGTGTGAGTTTGATGGTAAATATCCTGCTAAAATTTTAATTTCTGTACCGGCCCGTAATTTTAAAAAAGCTACTGACAGGAACCGTTTAAAGCGTTTGATGCGCGAGGCATACAGGAAAAATAAAAACCTTTTTTACAACAGCCTTGAAGGCATGAATAAAAAGGTAGTATTCATGCTGAACTACACCGGGAAAATAATAATTTCATTAAACGAGGCCGAGAATAAAATAATTTTAATTTTACAGCGTTTAGCAAAGGAAAATGAAAAGACTCCTTAGTAAGATAATGATCATGTTTATTCGCTTCTATCAGATGTCAATTTCGCCTGTGTTACCGGCTTCATGCAGGTATAGTCCGACGTGTTCGCAATATGGTATTGAGGCAATAAAAAAACATGGTCCGTTCAAAGGAGGATATTTGACTTTGAAAAGATTTCTATCTTGCGGACCCTGGGGAGGGAGCGGTTACGACCCCGTTCCATGAATTGTTTATTGAGGAAATCTATTAAAGTTACAAATGTTTACAA
The DNA here is from genome assembly GCA_903889915.1 of uncultured Bacteroidota bacterium. Lineage (GTDB taxonomy): Bacteria > Bacteroidota > Bacteroidia > Bacteroidales > CG2-30-32-10 > CAISZK01. Next base: position 11,210 of record CAISZK010000080.1, on the reverse strand, counting down.
AGTGAAAATTTAATAATTCTACTAACTTATGAAAAGAAAAAAATTATCAATCAGACATCTCAAAATATGGATACTCGGAGCTGCTATCATAGTGGCATCAGCTATTTCTATAAGTTCAGTTGTTGACAATGATTTTGAAATTGCAAAAAACCTCGACATTTTCACGACCCTTTACAAAGAACTTAACACAAATTATGTTGACGAGCTGAAGCCGGGCGAACTCATCAAAACCGCTATTGACGCAATGCTTGAATCACTGGATCCTTATACTACCTATATTTCCGAATCGGAACTTGAGGATTATAAATTAATGACAACCGGTCAATACGGAGGCATAGGAGCAATGATTCACAAAAACGGTGACTATGTTGTGATTTCAGATCCCTACGAAGGTTTTCCTGCTCAGAAAAACGGCCTGCAGGCCGGGGATATCATTCTTGAAGTAAATGGTAAATCCGCAAAAGGAAAATCAACAAATGATGTGACGGATATTTTACGGGGACAACCCGGAACTACTGTCAAACTCCTTATCCAAAGAGTGGGCGTTGACAAACCATTTGAAAAAACCATTGAGCGTGCAGAAGTGAAGATTAATAATGTTTCATATTATGGCATGGTCAACAAAAACTCCGGCTATATCAAGCTTGACAATTTTTATGAAGATGCAGGCAAAGAAGTAAAGAATGCTTTTCTTGCCCTTAAAGAAAAAGGCATGAAATCATGCATCATTGACCTGCGCGGGAATGGTGGCGGATTGCTCAACGAAGCAGTGAACATCGTGAATATTTTTATTGATAAAGGCATCACTGTTGTCAGCACCAAGGGAAAGCTTAAAGACAAGAATAATTTTCACCGCTCATTGAACCCTATTACAGACGGGCAAATACCGCTGATCGTGCTTGTTGACAGGGGCAGCGCATCAGCATCGGAAATTGTTACCGGAGCAATACAGGATCTTGACAGGGGTGTGATCATTGGTGAAAGGACGTATGGAAAAGGACTCGTACAAAACATCATTAGCTTAAGCTATAATACCAAAATGAAAGTCACTGTTGCAAAATATTACATACCCAGTGGAAGATGCATTCAGGCTATTGACTATTCAATAAAGAATGAGGATGGCAGTGTTTACAAAGTGCCGGATTCGCTGAAGGTGGCTTTTAAAACCAAAAAGGGAAGAGTTGTTTATGATGGCGGAGGTATAGAACCTGACATTAAAATGGATCCTTATAAATACAGCAACCTCTCAATTAGCCTCATTTCAAAATTCCTGCTTTTTGATTATGCAACAAAATATCACAGCCTGCACACAACAATTGATTCTGTAAAAAGCTTTGAAATCACTGATGAAATCTACAATGATTTCCTCACTTATATTGCTGATAAGGACTATGACTACACTACCAAAAGTGAGCAGTCGCTGATTGATCTTAAAAAGAATGCTGAAACAGAAAAATATTATGAAGCCATCAAGGCTGATTACGAAACTTTGAAAGCAAAAATGATCCATGATAAAAAAGAAGATCTTGTGAAATTCAAGGATGAAATAAAGAATCTGTTAAAAGCAGAAATTGTCTCCCGTTATTATTTTCAGAAAGGTCGCGCAGAGTCAATGCTCACAAACGATCTGGAACTGAAAAAAGCTTATAGTATTTTTGCCGACAGCGCCACTTATAAAGGTATTCTGAATGGTACGATCATTTTGAATAAAGAGAAGTAAGAACGTTAGTTGTTTGTTGTTGCGGAACTTTAGACTTTGAATGACAGCTAACATTTAAAAAATATCTTCAGAAACACTGCATGAATCCTGGCTTGAAAAATATCCACCGGTACATTTATTTCTTCGGAATTGCATTGGTGGCAGCCAGCCTACCCTTATCCAAAGTCACCATGAGTAGCGGGGAGATCATTCTTTTTGGCAACTGGATTGTTGAAGGTCATTTTAAAAATAAGTTCCGTACTTTTTTCAATAATAAAACGGCCCTTGTTATCAGTTCGCTTTTTCTTCTGCACATCATCGGGCTTATTTATACCACCGATTTTAACTATGGAATATTTGATTTGCGTGTAAAGGTGCCAATGCTATTGCTTCCACTGATCGTTTCAACCACAGAACCGCTCAGAAAAAAACAATTTCAGAATCTTTTGTTGCTTTTTGTTGCAGCAGTATTAGCGTCCACTTTTTTCAGTATGTTCAATTATCTGACCAAGGATTTTGTTGACATCAGGGAGATCTGCGCATTCATTTCGCATATCCGCCTTAGCCTGATGATATGTTTGTCCATCTTTATCCTGTCGTATTTCTTGTTCTCCGGAGATAATTACAGCAAAACACTCAAACTGGTTTTTGCGATCATCATTATATGGTTTGCAGTTTTTCTTGTGATCCTTGAATCAATAACAGGCTTATCAATTTTATTCACCACAGCCTTCATTCTTGGTTTGATCAGCCTGTTTAAAATGAAAAACAAACTTTACAAAATGGGCATTGTTGCCTTGATCATTGTCATTTCTTCTCTTGTTGTAATTTATTTCAACAATATTTACAAAGACTATTCTTCATACTCCCTTGTTCATAAAAGTGAAGTAAGAAAAGTTACAGCGCAGGGGAATCCCTATTCAGGCGACTCTTTAAATTATGAAACAGAAAACGGGAATTATATCTTTCGCAACATTAACGATAATGAACTCAGAGAATCCTGGAACCAGCGAAGCGCCATCAAATTTGACAGCAATGACAGGAAAGGACAGTTTTTGAAATATACGTTGTACCGTTTCCTTACTTCAAAAGGATTTTACAAGGATGCTGATGGAGTTTCAAAACTTTCGAATGATGAAATAAAAGCTATCGAAAACGGTGTGGCGAGTGTGAATTATTTGCAGAAAAAATCGTTGCGTACAAGGATCTACGAAACGATATGGGAAATTGAAAACGCGCAGGAAAGCGCAAACCCCAACGGACATTCGGTGATGCAGCGGCTTGAATACTGGAAAGCCTCACTGGGTATCATCAGCGACAACCTGCTTTTTGGTGTGGGCACAGGAGATATGAATATTGCCTTTGCACAACAATATGACAAGATGAAATCACCGCTTGAAAAAAGGTGGCGGTTGCGTTCGCACAACCAGTTTTTATCAATCACTGTCGGGTTTGGTTTGTTTGGTTTGTTATGGTTTTTGATCATTCTGGTTTATCCCTTCTTAATCAAATGGGTTCGAAAGGATTATTTTTACATCGTTTTCTTCATCATTCTGATCTTGTCAATGACTGCTGAAGACACTATTGAATCGCAGGCAGGGCTTACATTCTTCGTGTTTTTTAATACCATGCTTCTACTTGGCAGAACAATTGAGGAAACTCCGGATCAGCAATCTGTCAAATAAATAAGCATCTTTCCTGATCCTGATCCGGGATCCTTATCTGAATAAATTTTCACTATTTCATTAAAATTGTTCATGTAAATAAAACAAAAACCATGCTGATTTTCATTTGAGTTTTAGTGACAGCTAAGGGGTATCGTGAAATTTTCGGCTCTGCTATTCTAATTATTTATAATTTTACCAAGCGTAAAAAAACGAAATACGATTTGAAAACGATTGAATTCAGTACTACTTTCAGTGAATACAATTCAACTGATGAGTTGGAAAAGGAAGACAGAGATCTTGTTCAACATGCACGTGAAGCGGCAAAAGCAGCTTATGCACCCTATTCAAAATTCTTAGTTGGTGCAGCAGTGCTTCTCGAAAACGGAAAAATTATTAATGGCAGTAACCAGGAAAATGCAGCGTATCCTTCAGGACTGTGTGCCGAAAGAGTAGCAATTTTTGCAGCGGCAGCACAGCATCCCGGCATTGCAGTTAAAACAATTGCCATCACAGCAAAAACGGAGAGATTTACCACCTGCACACCTGTTGCTCCCTGCGGTTCATGCAGACAGGTACTATCGGAATACGAACATTTATACAAGAAACCCATCAGGATCATCCTGACAGGAGAAACAGGAAAAGTGTTGATCATTCATAAAATTGAAGACATCCTTCCTTTAAGTTTCAAACCTGATGATTTAAAAAAATAACAACCAAAAAACCATGAAAACGAAAACTATCCTGGCCATAGCTGTGGCTTTACTTTTATTATCATTCAGCAATTCCAAACCTGCTTATAAAGTTTATGATTCGAAAGGAAAGCTGAGTGACTATGATGAAATGATAGCTGCAACAAAAAATGCAGACATCGTTTTTTTCGGAGAGATCCACGACGATGCAATCTGCCACTGGCTCGAACTTCAGACAGCAAAAGATCTTTATGCTGCAAAGAAATCGGACTTGCTTCTGGGCGCCGAAATGTTTGAGTCCGACAACCAGCTTATACTGAATGAATATTTGTCGGGACTGATCAAACAAAAAAACTTTGAAGATGAAGCCAAATTGTGGCCTAATTATTCAACAGATTATAAACCCCTCGTTGAATTTGCAAAAAAAAGTAAACTGAAATTTATTGCTTCGAACATCCCGCGCAGGTATGCATCACTTGTAAATGCAAAGGGTTTTGCAGGTCTTGACAGTTTGTCAAAAGAAGCAAAAGAACTGATAGCTCCGTTGCCGATCAAGTATGATACCACTGTGGGTTGCTACAAGGAAATGCTGAAAATGGGAGGCATGGGCGGCGCTCATTCCGGCGCTAATCTTCCGAAAGCACAAGCGATCAAAGATGCCACAATGGCTTATTTTATTTATTCAAACTGGAAAAAAGGAAAACAAATTCTGCACTTCAACGGCTCTTATCATTCCGATAATTATGAAGGAATTCTCTGGTATCTGAAACAATTAAAATCGAATCTGAAAATTGTCACCATCTCTGCAGTGGAGCAAACTTCCATTGATGCATTGGAAACGGATAATAACGGAAAAGCGGATTACATTATTTGCATACCTGAGGACATGACCAAGTCTAAGTAAAAAAGTGTCTAAAGTACTTTAGTGCACTTTAGACACTTATTTCTGGGTAAAGGTAAACAGGTAGTTGATGAAGAAATTCCAGATCACCACCACCCCTATCGCAAAGAACTTGGACACGTAGAAATTCTTCTTGTATTTCGACACAAGGATGTAGAGAATTAATGTGTTTATTCCAAGCCCGGCAAGGGAAACAATAAAGAATTTAAAAAACTGAACAGTCACAGCGGGATCACTATCCTCGAATGTCCAAATCCTGTTTAAGAAAAAATTGGTTGTGGCAGCGGCTGTAAAACCTATTGCATTGGCAACATATTTCTGAATCTTTACAATTTCTTTAAACAAATAAGTAAGCGAAAAGTCAACGACCATGCCCGAAACACCAACGACCCCGAATTTGAGGAATTTTAATAAAAAAGTTTTAGAGATGACCATGCTTTGATTCAGAATTTGGAAAAGCAAAGATGCGAAAAAAATCAGGATAGCAACAAATGAATTCTTTTTTCCAGGTCGTCCTGGTTGTTTTTCATTTTAACGCCTTTTGAAAATTCCGATTTTTTAATGGCCCTCAGAAGATCAAAATTCTGCTGTTTTGTAAAGTAAAACAAGTTCTTTTTATGGTAATAGCGGGCAAGATATTCCTGCTCTGTTTGCCCGGGCGTAGGAACGAAAAAAGCATTGATGCCGACTGTGACAATATCCATGATGCTCGAATATCCTGGCCTGCAGATAACCATTTTTGCTTCTGAAAATGCACGTGCCAGTTCACCTGTTTCAAGATGCGAAACCATTTTCACATTCTCCGACATGTTCGCCACTTCATCTGTTTCGGTGATGCCACGCACCACAACGGCTTTGATATTCTCGTGGTATTTCAATTGTCCGAGGATGATGTTCTCAAAAACCGTCCGCTGCGGCTCAGGACCGGAGAGAATAAAAAGCACATCATTTGAGGGAACACTCTCTATGTCCATATAGCAGGGCTTGTTGAACCGCGAAAGCAAGCCAATAAAGTGAACGTTTTTGTAGCGCCAGAAGTTGCCGGAAAGATATCCCGAAAGGTTCAACAATCCTTTAAAATCGGGCACCCAGCATTCGTCAAATTTGTTGATGTAATGCTGGTTTAATTTTAAAAGCACGTATTCGAAAGCCTTCAGCCACTTCGGGCAAATGATCGAAAGCTGATGTGTGATTATAACGCATTTTACATTTTTATTCCACAACCCATAACGGTTGTCGGAAATTACAATGTCAATTTTATGTTCAGCGATGATCTGCTGCAAAAGCAGTCGTTCTTTTTTTATCGTTTTCAGGAGACGTGGCGAGGCCTTCAGCATTTTCATGACCATGCTTCCTTTTTCAGGATACTGTATTTTATAACCCGGAAAATGGATGAATTGCAGGTCGGGAAATTCTTTTTTAAGAAGCGCATAAGGACGACCGTCACTGCCGATGATCACATTGGCGCCCGATTCAACCAGTTTATGAATGATCGGAATGCAGCGTGTAGCATGACCCAACCCCCAATCAAGAGGGCATACCAATATGTTTTTTTTGTTCCCCAAAATATCAGAGTCAATAGTCAATAGTCATTGGTCATTAGTCAATGGTCAATGCTCAATGGTCAATGCTCAACTGACAATTGACAACTGACTATTGACGAATGACGAATGACTAACTAGAATTTCATTGCTAACTGCACGGCAGCATTCCTCGGAGCCTGAACATCGCCCGGACGCCCCATGTACTCACGGTCAAATAAATTCTTTACAATAAAAGATATCTTTGTTTTTTCCGTTACCTGGTACGAAACCCTTGCATCGAAAATAGCATCGCCTGTGTTGTGTTTTTCGCGGTATTGTTTCAATCCCGGAAGGAAAAACACAGTATCCCCGTTTTGGATCAGCGGATGACCATCAGGCAACATAATAGGATCCTGGAAAGCCTTATCAATATGGATCATGAAACTATGATAATCCACGCTGACACCTAAAGAAAATGCATGGTAAGTAACTTCGAGGTCGGCTTTGGCTGAATGATACCAGCTATACTTTAAAATATTGTATTTCGGATTTGCTTTCACCGAATCTTTGTTGGCATCAAGGTCAATCGGGTTGGTGTAGGTGTAGCCCAGCATCAGTGTTGCAGGCAGACCCAGCAGTTTGCCCTGCCCCATGACGGTAATATCAACTCCGGTGATCTGAGTGTTGTTTTGATTGTAAGCTTTGAAACCGGTGTAATCAAAATAATGGACTCCCGGGTTGGCAGCTACTGAATCGTTGGGATAATGCTGCCCGAAAGCAAAATTGATCATGTCGTGATATTGTGTCCAGAAGCCGGCAATATCCAGGTAACCGTACCAACTGCTCACTTTGAAGCCCTGTTTAAATCCCAGCTCGGCGCTCCAGCCTGTTTCGGCTTTCAGCGAATCGTTGGGGAAAAGATGCAGCGGTCCTACTGTTGTTGAAATAAATTTTTCGGCGATGGAAGGATAGCGGTAGCCCTGTCCGAACGAAGCCCTGAGGAAAGATGCTTTTGCCAGCTCATAGCTTAGCCCTGTTCTGAACACAGGTTTCGACTGTGCTTTGTCGTGTTCCACGTCATACATTTCGAAGCGTGCGCCCAGCGACAAGATAAGTTTTTTGAACTTTTTATCAAACTGTGCAAAGAAACTTTCGTTGGTTGAATAAATGTTGCCGCTGCTGTAGATGTCAGCCTGCGCCCTGTTATAGATCTCGGAAATGCCGGTAGTCATCGTGAGGTTATGCCTGAAATGGCGCTGAAACTGGTATTCGGCATAGTACAGAAAAGAGTTGTCGCCATGGCCGGTATTGTTGCCATTGTTGACCTGGAAATATCGTCCTCTTAAACTGTGGCGAACGGTGGTGTCCCTGTAATAAACAATGTACGGGTCAATGTTCAAACGCCTGTCGTCTTTTTCCTGTGAAAAGGAAGGGTTCACACGGTAAACGCCGGAGTCGCCGCTCTGCCAGAGAATATAATCGTGGCCTTTGATCTCGATGGTATTTGCATCGCAACCATACGACAGACCTTTGATCTTTCTGTCCCTGTAGCGCAGGTTAAAATTTACCCTGAATCTTTGTTCGTCGCCGGCCTGTCTGTAGCCTTCATCATTAAAATAACTGCCACCTACAGTAAGGTCGAGGTTTCCGATCTTGCGTGAATGAAGGAATTCAGCGCCAGCAAAAGTTGGCTGAGATTGTCCCCACCAGATGGTGTTTTTCTGCAGCGGGTTCATGTATAAACCATCGTTGATGATGATCTTTGTCTGCGGTGTGTTGCCCGGTTGCTCTGTCCTGATGTTGATCACACCGTCAAGCGCCGATGAGCCATAGAGTGCCGACGAAGCGCCTTTGATCACTTCGATTTGCTGAATACTTTCAACAGGCACAGCGCTCCATTTAATATCGCTTGCATCGCCCGAAAGCATTGGCAGGTCGTCAACCAGCACCATTACGCGGCTACCAATTCCGTAGCTCCATCCGCCGCCGCCACGAATGTTGGGCTGGCTGTCCATGATGGTAATGCCCGGTGTTTTGCTGATGGCCGTTTCGATGGTATTTGTGTTGTTGTTCTCAATAAATGCGGGCCTGATGGTTTGGATTGACACCGTTACGTCCGACATTTTTTGTTCAAATTTTCCGGCGGTTACCACGTATTCATCAAGCATACTTGCGGTGGCAGTAGCATCAATATTTATCGTGCGGATCTCGCCCGGAGCCAGCGTTACCTTTTCGGTTTCGGTGGCATAGCCCATATACTTATAAATAATAGTGTGGGCGCCCGGCTTCAACTCGAGGATGTAAACGCCGTTGACATCGGTAACAACGCCCGTGTTGTCCTCAGCCACCACAGCTACTCCGGTGAGCGGCATTTTGGTTTTTGAGTCTATAACTTTCCCTGTTATTGAAGTTTTTTGCGCATTCGCCACGTAGGTGAGGGCGAAAAAACAAACGAACATGTAGAGATATTTCATGCTATATTGATTTAGGTAATTTCTGCAAATATACTTTTTTTGAAACAAATCAGATTTATTATCACCTCAATGGTTAAAGTTACTGTGGTGATGGCATTCTGTTGGTTCCAATTTCTTCCTTATATTATTTCATCGAAGTACGAATTCGTAGTTCGGTTAAATAATGTCTTTGCTGAATTTATTTCAAACGTTTTACTAAGTGTCTGCACGAAAACTGCTATTTAAGGAAAATGTCTTATGATTCAAACAATACAAAACAAACTTTTCCAAAGTGAAGAAAACTTTGGAAAAGTAACCCGTCATTAAAAATGGTAGTTTCCTTGCAAGCACTACTTAGGCAGCAAAGCTATAGAGTTTTATTTTTCCTTAATTAAAATTTATGAATTTTTAAGATTGGTTAACGTTTGGGATTTATGATTTGTGATTTGTGATTTGTGATTTGTGATTTCGTTGAACTTTTACATTTATTATTTCTCATTTTACATTTTACATTTTTTTGAATTGGTTTAAAGTTTAATGTTGAGGCCACTCAGATAAATTTAATTTTACCACAAAAACTCTAAAACACGAAAAACTATTTACCCCGTTGGATATTTTTCAGATTTAATGAGAATTTTTAAAACAGAGTTATCCCACGGGGTGAAGTATATTTGTGTTTTAGTGGTAAAAATAGTTTTTTCGGAGTGGACTCAATGTTCAAGGTTGCGCTATTTATTGACTTTTGACCAATGACTATTGACTAATGGCGATCATACATACTCTCTGAAGCACCAAAACAAAACAAGATCGCAATTATTAATATCTGTTTGTAATGAAATATTTTTGCGCAAAGCTTCGCCAATAAATGCAGGAATTGTTCCGTTACGCTCATACAGTCCTACGATCTGTGAAATTGAAAAAATGGAAGCGTGCACTTCGTAATACAAACTTTTATCCCACGAATGAACAAGTTGCTGTAAGTAAATTTCGTCATCAATTCTTTTCTGCAACTCATTTAATTCGGGCTGTATTTCTGCGTATGATTGCATTGTTATTTCCCGCAGGTTGCCGTTAAATTTTGTTTGCAAAAGTTGAGATTTAAATTCGATAAGTTTGTCAGAAACAATTTTCATTTTTTCATTCAGATAACCGTGAATCATTTTTATTTTATCTGCTTCGATAATGTGGCTATAAGGCATCCTGAACAATATAATTGAAAACATGTCATCGTCAAACTCATCATTGATCTCCGCATCATCAATAACCCTGTTTTTTTTCCAGAGCAATGCAATCAAATTATACAAATTTACAGGAATAAATGTGATAATATACACAGTGTAGAATATGGCTTTAAGCCACCATTTTTTAAAGAGTCTATCAACATTTGCATCTCTCCTGGCAAGTTCTTCTTTAAAATTTAATGGTTTTTCTCCGGAGTACCTTCCAAAGGAATACAACTTACGATCTTCAAAAATTTTCATGTGGAAAATGTGAAAATCATTTTTTGATAAAATACATTTTTTGATAAGCCCTGAGTAAAAATCATCCCTTTTATGATCGTCGGATTTCTCATCGAAGAATGGTAAAGTATTTATTTTTTTTGACGGCTGCAATTTAACCAGGTGATCGGCATGCGCATCTTCAAGCCTTACCTCGAAATCGGATTCCATAAATTCGGTCATGCTTTTATGCATTGTTTGATGAAACAATTGCAGCTTTAAATCTTCATGGGTTTTATGCTTTTTGAATTTTATTTTCTGCGAAACTTTAAATGCACGACGCATTTTTTCTTCTTCTTCTTTACTTTTAAACTTATCTGATGTTTCAAAAAACCTGTTGAGCATGGCCTCCTCGCTCATTTTGCTGCGGTTGTTATACTCATCGAAAAGCCCTGAAAGGTGGCAACTCATGTTGAGTTCATCAGTAAGCATATAAAAAAGGAATAAAAGAGTGCCTTCATCAACAAAGTTTGCAAGGACAGAATTGCGGCTAATGTAATAAGCTTTCATCAGTTCTATTTTTGAAATACGAAACAAAATTAATAAATTTTTGAATTTCCGTTAGGGGAAATAAAATAAATAATTACCGTTCTTCATGTGATTATTCTTTGTTATTCTCTACAATAATCGGATGTTCTACAAACATCCTTTGCCACCGCGAAGCCATTTTCTACAATAATTAGATGTTCTACAAACATCTCTTGAAATTCAACACTGGTGCTGTGTTGAGAGCCTTTGTAGAAGGCTTTATTATTGTAGTAGAAAGCATCTCCGGTATC
>CAISZK010000079.1 GCA_903889915.1 uncultured Bacteroidota bacterium | reverse complement strand
CCATTGCAGCCATCCTTATTCTTTGCATTATTCTTTCTTTCGTTTACACAATAAGAACCATCCTGAAACAAAAGAAACTTTCGGAGATGAAAAATGATTTCATCAACAACATGACACATGAATTCAAAACTCCAATATCCACTATTTCTTTAGCCTGCCAGGTGCTCACTGATGATGATATGCTGAAGTCGGAAGCACTTTATAAAAACTACCTCTACGTAATAAGTGATGAAAATAAACGGCTGGGGGTGATGGCTGAAAAAATATTGCAGACTGCAGTCCTGGAAAAGGGACAGGTGAAGTTGAAGAAAGAGCCAATGGACATTCATTACATCATTAATGAGGTCATCAAAAACCTCAACCTGCAGGTTGTTGCCAGAGGAGGCGAAATCATTAAAGTGTTCAATGCAACAACAAGCATAATCAATGCTGACAGGCTCCATATCACCAACGTTATTTATAACCTTGTTGACAATGCTAACAAGTACACACAGGAAGTCCCCCGCATCACTATTGCCACTGAAAGTAACGATGCGGGAATATATGTTTCAGTGGAGGATAATGGGATAGGTATTAGTCACGCCAATCTGAAAAAGATCTTTGATAAGTTATACAGGGTACCTACGGGAAATGTTCATAATATAAAAGGCTTTGGACTTGGTCTGAGTTATGTAAAAACAATTGTTGAAATGCATCATGGAACGGTGGATGTTGTAAGTGAATTAAAAAAAGGTTCAAAATTTACAGTATATTTGCCGTTTGGAGAATCAAACGAATAAGAAAGAAATAAAAAATTAGTAACTGGAAATATCAAATTTTAAATCTGGAATAATATCATGGAAAATAAAGAAATTAAAATTCTGCTTGCTGAAGATGATCACAACCTTGGAACAATATTAAAAGCATATCTTGAAGCCAAAGGTTATCCCACAAAATTGAGCATAAATGGCAAAGAAGCTATGGAGGCTTATGCAAAAGAAAAATTTGATTTCTGCATTCTTGATGTGATGATGCCGGTGAAGGATGGTTTCACCATGGCAAAAGAAATACGCAAGACTGACAAGAAAATCCCCATACTTTTCCTGACAGCAAAATCATTGCAGGAGGACAGGATAGAAGGGCTACAATTAGGCGCTGATGATTACCTGACAAAACCTTTTAACATGGAAGAGTTGCTCCTGAGAATTAAAGCCATTTTAAGACGAGCTGATAGCAATGCAACAACAGAGCAGAGTGTTTACATTCTGGGATCGTATGTTTTTGATGTCACTCACCAGTTACTGACAAGGGCTAATGAATCGAATAAACTTACCTCGAAAGAATCGGAACTTCTAAAACTCCTGTGCGAAAACATGAACAATGTCCTCGACAGAACCATTGCACTGAACAGGATTTGGAATGATGACAGCTATTTCAATGCACGCAGCATGGATGTTTATATTGCAAAACTCCGCAAATATTTAAAAGATGATCCGACCATTGAATTGCTGAATGTGCATGGAATAGGATTTAAATTGTTGACAAAATAACTGAACGAGGGAAAACCTCTACCTTATAGCATTCATTCTTGTTCATGAATCACAAAAAATCCTGTGATCTTTAATTGTTGTGGAATAATTAAAATAAACAGTACTGGAAGTACATTTGCATTAGTATAGCAGGCAGATTAAAAATGCATTTGGTGATAATCTTCATAATCAAAATCGAGCTGATCTTTGATTTCCTTTATGCGTTTTGCAATGACCATAAATACCTGAAGCTTTTTTTTATTGAGCCATTCCATTGCCTGCTTTTTACCCATGCTGGCTTCGGCAAGTATGAATAGAAAATCGAAATTGTTTTTTTTCAACCAATCCCAGGCTTTTTCATCACCGTCAATTGCATTGCTGAAAGCAGCCAGGTGCTGAAAATTTCTTTTCATCAGCCAGTCGAAAGCTTCAGCATTACCTTTGATCGCACTCGTCAATGCTGACAATTCAGGATACCCGTTCTTGAAAAGAAACTGATAGAAATTGTCTTTGCCATCCAGCGCTTCTGCAAAAGCCAATAATACTTTTACCGGATAATTGGTCATTCTTAATTTTTAATTCAGGCTTTAATTGATATCACAATAATACCTTTAAACTTTGAACAAAGTTACTAATAAACTTCTGTTTTGAATCCAAACTTCTTAACTTTTGATGCAATTATTTCGAGTTCGTTCATGCTGACTTTTTCAAGTCCTTTAGCGGGAGTAGCTCTTGCGATCGGATAAATCATCACCAGATCCGGTTTAATATCCCTGAGATATTTCAACCACTCGTTCACTTCAGTTTCCGTTGTATTATCAATGATTTTTCCATTCAATTCTCCCCTGACAAATAATGTCTGTATGATGAGATTTGATGTGAATTGTTTTAAACCTGCAACTATTTTTTCGAGCGTGATGTCAGTCAGAGGGCAGTTGATATTTCTGTATGTTTCCTCTGTTCCAGCATCTAATTTCAAAATGTTCATGTCAACTTTTTTCAGTGCATTTACAACATTTGGCAGGTGAAGCATGGTGGCATTGGAGAGCACATCCACTTTACTTTTTGGTGAATATTGATTGCGTAGTTCAATTGTATTATTAATAATCTCTGCAAACTCAGGATGAAGAGTAGGCTCACCATTGCCGGCAAAAGAAATTGCTTCAGGCAACTCATTATTGTCTCTCATTTCAATCAACTTTTTTTCGAGAAATTGCTTAACTATGTTTGCAGGAGGAAAGGTGAACTTATCAATTTTACTCACTTTGGTCCATCCGCACTCGCAGTAAATACAGTTGAATGAACATATTTTATGATCAGTTGGCAGCAGGTTCATACCCAATGAAACTCCCAACCTGCGGCTATGAACCGGTCCGAAAACTATTTTGTCAAAAAGAAATCCCGACATTTATTTTATCTTTAATTTTAATGTTTATTAATTGTCATTTGCTTCGCGTCATTGATGGTCATTGGTCAATAAGTCAATAGTCATTGGTCAATGGTCATTTACTCACGTTATTTTTTCCATTCTTTCCATTCGCAGACATTCCTGAATCCGGTGTAGGCATTCGGAGATTTGCGGATGAAAGTGTCCTGTTTTAATATTGTTTGTTTGCTGTCCTGCCAGCCGCCACCCATGCTTATATCCTTTTCAGAAGTCCACTCGCTGACATTGCCTCTGAGATTATAGATTCCAAGATCGTTTGGCCAAAAAGCATAAGTATATGTTGTGGGTTCGTGCAGAAAAGTATCCTTCACACACGGAATAATATCACATTGAATTTCATTCAGGCTTCTTTCCTGATCCCTGATGATTTTTGCCTTCTTTTTTGCCTTCCAGTTTTTATCAATAAAAGGCTTGTGATAAGTAACTTCTTTCCACTCCTCTATTGCAGGTAACCTGTAACAGGGATAATACTTAAATATTGTGTCTGGTTTATAATTCAGATACAAACCGGCAAAATATTTTTCAGAAGTGAAACAAGTAGCGCTATCCTGGCCGGGATTTATTTTGATTTTGCCATACTTTATAAGCAGGAATTCGAAAACCCTGTCGGATCTCCATTTTGAATAATCTTCAGCTTGTTTTTGCGTTATCCCAACCAAAGGATAATTCCTGTATGCCGGGTGCCTCATATACTCCAGTGGATAAGATACCCAGGTCTTAAAAGTGTCCTTACGAAAAGTGAACAATCCTTTGATATCATTCAGACAAGGAAATGTCTCTAACCATACCAAAGTGTCAGGATACGTTGTTTTATATTTTGTGGAATTACTACCATAAACACGTTTCGTCCAGTACATGTATTCAAGCCAGCTCAGGTTATCTATTTCAGCTATGTCATAGTATAAATTTATTCCAACCTTCACTGTTCCCGGAGGTATATTATCAATAAAATACTTAGAACTATCAAGCTTTTTAGGAAAGATACATGAAGTAACAACCAACAGAATAAGAAGGGTAACAAAGTTTTTCCATTGAAAATATTTAATAAGTCCTTTACAATCTTTTCTCATCAGTTTTATGATCATGCATAATAACGTAAGGTCAGCAAAATTAGTATAAATCCAAGTTTCCCTTTCATAGTTTTTTATTAATGTGCAAATGTTTGTAATTATTTCATTTCAGAGTACAGAGATGCCAATAATTATTTAATTTTGGAATGAAGAATTACGACATGAAAGTTGATATTGATGTAATAAAAGCCCCTATAGACAAGTATCTTGAAGAATTTGACAAGGAGTTCAGAGTCGCAATGAAAAGCTCTGTTCCACTACTTGATATTATTACAAGATACATTGTCAAACGAAAAGGCAAACAGGTTCGCCCCATGTTCGTTTTCTTTTCTGCTGCATTGTGCGGAGGAATTACTGACTCTACAAACAGAGCTGCAACACTCATAGAATTGCTCCATACTGCAACACTTGTACACGATGATGTGGTTGATGATTCCTTTGAACGCAGAGGTTTCTTTTCAATTAATGCTTTGTGGAAAAACAAAATTGCAGTGCTGGTTGGCGACTTCCTTTTATCTAGAGGAATGTTGGTTTCCGTAGAAACAGGAGAATATGAATTGCTGAAAATTGTTTCGAATTCAGTAAAGGAAATGAGTGAGGGTGAATTATTGCAGATTGAAAAAGCCCGCAACCTTGATATTGAAGAGCATATTTATTTTGAAATTATCCGAAAGAAAACAGCCTCTCTCATTGCCTCCTGTTGTGCCTGTGGTGCTGCATCGGCAGGAGCAAATAAAGAAACCATTGAAAAAATGTACAGATTTGGTGAAGCCACCGGTGTTGCATTTCAACTGAAAGACGATCTCTTTGATTATGAAAATAACGCTGCTATCGGGAAACCTCACGGAATAGATATCAAAGAAAAGAAAATGACATTGCCTCTCATTTTTATGTTGCGCAACATGCAATATTTTGAGAAAAGACACGTTATTAATATTGTAAAAAATCATAGTAACAATCCGGAGAAAGTAGCTGAAGTTATCAGACTTGTCAATGAAAGCGGAGGCATTGAATACTCTGAGATAAAAATGATGGAATATCAAAGGTCGGCATTGGATATGCTGATGGAATTTCCAAAAAGTGAAACACGGGATTCGCTTGAAACGCTTGTAAAGTTTATTGTGGAACGAAAGAAGTAAAAAATGAAAAAGATATTATCAATACTAGCGGTGCTGTTCATCTGCAATTCCATATTTGCGCAGGTAAGAACCGAGTACTGGAGCAACAAGAATAAAAAAAGTGTAGGAAATTATAAGGATAGCCTGCAGGATGGCAAATGGACCATGTGGTATGAAACCGGACAGAAATGGTGTGAGGGGGAGTTCAGACAGGGAGAAAGAGTGGGTCTTTGGAACTACTGGTTTCCGAGCGGGAAAAAGCTAAGTCAGATTCATTATGATAACGGTATTAATACCGTATGGTTTGAAGATGGAAAGATTGAGAAAACAGGAAAAATTGTAAATGGAAAGCTCGACAGTGTATGGAAAACCTGGCATCCGAATGGAAAACTACATGAAATTACTATTTACAAAAATGGCCTGAAGGAAGGGAAATGCATTTCATTTTATGCTGACAGCACAAAAGAATTTATTGGCATATACAAGGACGATTCACTTGAAGGTTATGCAACATGGTGGCGCAAGACAGGAAAGAAAGAAATGGAAGGTAAATCAATACGTGGCAAGCAGGACAGCATTTGGGTATTTTATAATGAAAGCGGCAAAGTAGGTAGTAAGGGAAAATTTGTTAAAGGTTTGCAGGATAGCATCTGGAATTACTGGTACGACACCGGCGAGAAGTGGAAAAGAGGTGCTTTTAAAATGGGGAAAAGAGAAGGCCTCTGGACAACCTGGTACGAAAGCGGACAGAAAGAACATGAGGGTATGTTTGCCAATGGAAAAGAAACAGGCATGTGGACAAGATGGTATGCAAATGGCAAATTGAAAACAACAGGCGCATTTAAGGAAGGACTTATGACAGGCGTTTGGACTGGTTATTATGAAACAGGCATTAAAAAATATGAGGTGGGATATATTCCTACTACTAAGAAATGGTTATGGAGAGGTTACAACATTGATAGAACCAAGAAGGATAGCCTCGATCTGAAATACGAAAATGCAACCCTTACAAATATTAAACATGGCAACTCTACCAACTGGTATGAAAGCGGAAAGTTGATGAACAAAGGAAAATATAAAAACGGGGAGTTGAGCGGCAAATGGACTGCCTGGTATATTACCGGTATTTTGGAAGAACAGGGAAGCTACAAAAATGATAAGAAAAGTGGTGACTGGACTTTCTATGATAATCACGGAGTGAAATTTAAAAAGCAAAGATTTTCGAATGGCATTGCAGATGGTCCATGGGTGACTTATTTTTCAAATGGAAATAAAGAAAGTCAGGGTGCCAATATCAAAGGATACAAAGAAGGCAAGTGGATCTTTTGGGATGATAAAGGAAAACTTGTTTACATGGTGGAATATAAAAAAGGAAAAAAGATCAGCGAGTTTCCAAAGCCCAAAGTGGATGTGCCGGTAAAAAAGGATAACTAAAGTAGGCCTGACAGCAGGTCATTGATGATGTCTATCTAGGTGCAAATTTTGAAAGCAATCCACGTATTGCTACTGTTCAAAATTAAAATCAGATAAGAGCAAGCTTTGTTAAAGGGTTAAGAAAAGACAGGATTTGATTTGCTCAAATTGATCTATCCGATACTATAAATGCACATCATTAATAAAACAAAGAGGTAAGGTAAACCAACACCTATAACCATTATAACATTACCCTGTTTGTTGAAGGATTCAATTTTCTTGGTAGTGTAAGTTGAAGTAACTGATTTTACATTAAAAACTTTCAGGTAAATAATAAGGTTCCAAACGAAAAAAGCTATTGCATAAATACCTACGGACAACAAAGTCCAGAAACAAATATCATCAATAGGGTCGTCAGAATTATTTTGAGCAAGGAAAAAAATCACAATGACAATGAGAAGCAACGAGAGCCCAAACAAATTTATATTTAAAATGTTCTTCAGTTTTTTATCAATCATACTACTTACCTTTTAATGATCCGTGAGTTTTCAATGAAAATTATAAATAGTTACAGCAATCTGGTGCCTCGCTGCTTATTAAACAAATAATTAATCAAAAACGGCAAATTTTTAACTGTGTAAATGTACTAATAATATTATTTAATGGTGATAGGCTTACGCAAAAAAAAATGTCAGAAAACCTTGCAATATCACCAATCTTCATCTAAAACCAAAAATAACTCCCTGATATAATTCTGATCCTTTTACTAAATTATTTTTTCATCAAAGGACGTAAGGAATAATCATCCTGCTCTTTTTCATATACTCTTTGTACTGCTCACCAAAATAACGGATGTTTTCCTTTTCTTCAATCAGCATAGTTGCAATAAAAAAAATGCTTGAAGCGGTGCAAACAATTAATAAAACGGGAGTAATATTTTTCAAACAAATTCCCCAGGCAAGGAAAAACAATGACGCATACAAAGGGTGGCGAATGTAGTGGTAAATGCCCGAAGTGATAAGTACAGTGGTTTTTTCGAATGTATAAAGAGTGTTATCCTTGCGGCTGTTGCGCGCTTTGCCTTTTATCTTTATTAAAATCACTCCGAAAATGGCGAGATAAAGCGAATACACAAGCAGTATCCAGGAGAGGATCTGGTAAACAGAAAAAGGATCAACAACCCAGAATTTATAATTGCACGAAAGTAGCCATGCCAAACATTCCCATCCGAAAAACCTGTAGAATCCGTGGCTTTTAGGTTTGACAAGTACATGCAGCGAAAAGAAAATACAAACTGCACTCATCAGCATGAACAAAATAATTCCCTTATTCATCCTATCCCTTTTTAAGAGTGAAAGCAAATGTAGTTCCTATGCCAATAGTGCTGCGAACATTAATGGTTTGCCTGTGGGCTTCGATAATATGTTTTACAATTGAAAGTCCCAAACCAGTTCCTCCCTGTTCCCGTGAACGTCCTTTATCAGTTCTGTAAAAACGTTCGAACAAACGGGGAATATCATGTTGGGTCACTCCAATACCATCATCAGTAACTTCAATAAGAATGTTTTCATCCATATCGAATAAACTAACTTTCGAAAGCCCTCCTTTATTTCCATATTTGAGTGAATTGTCAACAAGGTTAATCAGCACCTGTCTTATCTTTTCCTTGTCGGCATTGACGATGGCCGGCTTGTCATAATTCTTGTCAAACGCCAGTTTTATTTGATTTTTTTTCGCAACTCTTTCAAGAAATTCAAAAACTTCTTTCACCAGCAGAATAATATCAAAACGTTCAGGCATCAGTTTTAATTCGCCCGATTCAAGTTTTGAAATTGACTCAAGATCTTCAACAATGTTGATCATCCTGTTGATGCTTTTTTCTGTCCGCAAAAGGTATTCCCTGTTGATCTCAGGATCGTCAAGGCCACCGTCGAGCAAAGTAAGCACATACCCCTGAATATTGAAGATTGGCGTTTTCAGTTCATGCGAAACGTTGCCAAGAAATTCTCTTCTGTACGCTTCCAGTTTTTTCAGTTCTTCAATTTCTTCTTTTTTATCTTCGGCCCATTTCACTACCTGCTGGTTCACGGACGAAATAATATCGCCGTTATTTTCGTTTTGTTTTTTTTCAGCGCCACCCGGTGATTTCAGGCTGAGAATGGTTTTGTAAATAGGTTTGATCTTATCAGAAATAAATTTTTCCAGGAAAAATCTGACAATAAGAAATGAAAAAATGAACAACGTAAATACGGAAAGAACAAAAAATAAGAAATGAAAATGATCAAAATAAAACAGGTCGAAAAAAACAAACACCAGAACAAAGAACCCTGTAATGATAAGGGAAATGATAGCTGATAAGTTTCCTGTTTTTGAGTTTTTCATGTCTGTCAGATCTCGAATTTATATCCCACTCCTTTTACAGTTTTGATATTATCAATTTCAAGCTTTTCGCGGATCTTGCGAACATGCACATCAATTGTTCTGTCGCCAACAATGACATCGCCCCAAATGATCGAATAAATTTCATCACGCGTGAAAACCTTATTGACTTTGGAGATCAGCAACCATAATAACTCAAACTCTTTTTTGGGCAAAATAATTTCCTGTTCATCCCTGATGACCATATATCTTTCCCTGTCTATCACCAGTCCTGCAACAGACATTTTATCACTCGTTTCTTCGGTCACCATAAATCTCCTCAGCAAAGCTTTGACCCGGCTGATAAAAACGCGGGGCTTAATAGGCTTGGTGATATAGTCGTCTGCGCCTGCGTCAAAGCCGGCGATCTGCGAATAATCTTCACTGCGGGCTGTGAGGAAAGCAATGATTGATTTGTTGAGTGTTGAAATTTTTTTCATTTCCCTGCAGGTTTCAATGCCATCCATTTCGGGCATCATCACATCGAGGATAATGAGATGGGGCTTGACACTTGTGGCTATTGTCACTGCATCTTTGCCATTATTCGCTTTGTAAATATTGTACCCTTCTTTGGTGAGATTGTAACCGAGAAACTCAAGAATGTCGGGTTCGTCATCAACCAAAAGTATTTTATACTCGTTGTTTTCCATAATAGATTATTGCCAGTAACAAAAATAGATATTTTATCGCACTCTTCTTATGCCATTTCATCTATCAGAAGAAGATTTAAGAATAACTTAATATTGAGAGTGGATTCAATTTTTTTGAGCGAATGTTATTTTCATTTCTATTCTGCCACTTTCCGGTTTCATGAAAAACCAGGATTGATCCTTACTGGAAAAAAGTTTCATTAAAATTCACAAGATAAACTTTTTCGGTGGCTCTTGTCATTGCAGTGTAAAGCCAGCGCATATATTCCCTGTCAACCATATTTTCTTTCAGATAACCCTGTTCAATAAACACCGCTTTCCATTGTCCACCCTGTGATTTATGACAGGTCAGCGCCCATGCAAATTTTACCTGCAAAGCATTATAATAACGGTCTTCCCTGATCTTTTGCATTCGTTGTCGCTTTTGGGGGATATCATTATAATCTTCAGCAATACTATTGTAAAGCCTGCTGTTTTCAATGCTTGTCAATGCCGGCGCTTCCGATTCAATGGTGTTGAGCAGAAGCAATGCATCAAAACTAAACTCTTCAGGTGAGTCCTTCAATAAAACGGTTACTTCAGCAAAGCGAAAATCATACATTTCCCGGATTGATTTCACGCGCTGCACTTCCATCATTTCGCCATTGGCAATGAAACTCGCTTTTGCATTATCCTGAAGCCAGAAATAATTATTTTTCACAGCCATCAGCAAGTCACCTCCTGTAAGTTCATTTTCGCGACCGAGTATCCTCATTCTTACCTGTTGATTAAAGAGGTTCGCGCGTTTGTTCGAGCGGCAAACAATAATTGTTTCATCTTTCCCATAACGCGAATATGCTTCATTCAAACAGTCCTCCATTTCATCTCCTCTCACCCTGATGATATCTGTAAAGCCCTGCAGCCGGAACTTTGGAGAGATATCATTTTTGCCGGAGGAAATTAATTTTCTTATTGTGGTTGCATTGAATAAAATTCCTGAACCAGCCTCTTGTCTCACCACTTCGGTCATTTCAAAAGATCTGATCTTAACTCCGAAGGCAGCCTGAATGTAGTGCACATCAAGTGCTGGGCTGATATCCATTCCTACCGGGGGCAATTGAGCAGTGTCGCCCATCAGGATCATCCTGCAATTATTGCCATTGTAAACATATTCCATAAGATCGTTGAGCAGCGCCCTTCCGGAGAACATACTTCCCTCCTGCCCTATCTGGCTATCCGCTATCATCGAAGCTTCATCAACAACAAACAAGGAATTTTTATGCAGGTTTGGCAGGAGCACAAGATGCACACTGCCATCTGCACCCGATTGCAGTTTGTATATCTTTTTATGAATAGTGAAGGCCGGTCTTCCGCTGTAAGAAGCCAGAACCTTTGCCGAACGCCCTGTAGGGGCAAGCAGTACATTGCCATGATCGTATTTTTCGAGCACATCAACAATGGCTTTGACAATGGTGGTTTTCCCTGTTCCCGCATAGCCTTTGATCACAAGAAGGTTTCGCTCTTCCCTGTCGAGAAGAAATTCAGCAATCACGCCAATCAGCTCCCTTTGCCCGGCAGTAGGCTCATAAGGAAAATGATCTTTCAATAGCTGTATTAGCTGATTTATTGTCATGGACGATTGTAAGAAAAAAATGAATCAGAAAGGATAACCAATGCCAAGGCTGAAAGTAGTATGTTTAACACCAGTAAAAAAAGGAACCCATCTTTGTGTTTCTTCCTGCGAC
Organism: uncultured Bacteroidota bacterium; assembly: GCA_903889915.1. Classification (GTDB taxonomy): domain Bacteria; phylum Bacteroidota; class Bacteroidia; order Bacteroidales; family CG2-30-32-10; genus CAISZK01. The sequence continues at coordinate 2,574 of CAISZK010000079.1, read as the reverse complement.
GGATCTCTGACTTTAATAGCGGCATCAATTCTGATCACAAAAAAACTGAAGTCAAACCTGAAACCAAATCCTGCGGCAACAGCAATTTCTTTATAAAACCTGTTTAGCGCAAACTCGCCTCCCGGCATGGCTACATTTTTTTTATTCAACCAGATGTTTCCTGCATCAACAAATAACGCACCCTTGAGAACTTTGTAGATCGGGAAACGATACTCTGCGCTTCCTTCCAGGTCAATATCACCTGTTTTATCCAATTTTATTTTCGAAGTATCAATGCTTGAACCTGGACCTAAAGTATAGATCTTCCATCCACGTATGCTGTTTGCACCACCTGCATAAAAACTTTTTTCAAAAGGCATCACTGTTGAATTGCCCCAGGCATAACCATAACCACCGGTGGCATGAACAGCGATCATATTCAGTTTGTCAAATACGAAATAATGCCTGTAATCAAGCATTCCTTTGACATACTCTGCGTATTTAATATTGAAAAGTTCGTAACTGCCATCCGCAAAATGATAGCTGTTAAGAATATTTTTATTGATAAACCGAAGGGGAAATCCCGATATTTCAGCATCGCCCCTGAACCATGAAAAACTCCTGGTTTTGTTCAGTTGCTGACCATTAAAAATAAAGCTGTATTTAATGGCTTCGATCATGTGGTCAATATAACTATTAGAAATTTTGGGATCATGCAATGCGTTGATGGTTGAATCGAATTTGGCTGACGGAAATATTTTAACCGAATTCAATTCAGGGAAAGAAACAAGATGCGTTTTGTACTGCGATTCTTTCCATTCAAAACCATAGCCTAAATTGATAATATACCTTGTGTAGTCCGTCCTTTTCTGATAGTTGATACCGCCTGTTATTTTGGTTTTAGGTTTGAAATATTTCGGAAACCTTTCCTGTTTAACAGGGATGAGAAACTTGGGAATGTCAATGCCGAATTGTGCCCCTGTTTCAACAGTATTGAAGGGAAGGAGGTGAGAGATATTGTTTTTATTTCCGCTTTGCCCCAACACTTTTTGTATTTCCATTGCGCCACTTAATTTCAGACTGAATATTTCAGCGCCCTTGAAAATATTTTTATTCAGATACTCAAAATTCCCTGCCACGCCCAGGTTTCCTGCTGAATTGGTTGCTTCAGCTTCCACAGAAAATGATTGCACCGGGGTTCTCGTCAATTGTATTTCGCATATCAGTTTGCTGCTGTTAACTCCGGTATCTCCCGGCGACTGATAGAACTGTATATTGACAAATTTGTACATTTTCAGATCTATCAACCTGTTGTAAGTTTCATCAACATCCTTGATCTTATAGCCATCCCCCTGTTCAAAAAACACCGATTGCGTGATCGTTTTGGGTTTGATGCGCAAGGTATCTTTATAGTAGAAATTATAGATGGTCGGTGCATCCGCTTTCTTGCGATGTCTTGCAAGATAGGAGTACTTCTTATAAGGAACAGTGTCTGATTCTATCAATTTATAATCAGGATAGATATTGATCTCTTTGATCGTATATTTTTTGTGTGTAACGGCAATCAGGCTATCCGGATTTTGCGGAGATTTGATCACCGGGTTTCTTATCCGCAGCTTTATATCCAGTTGATGATTACCCAAAGTGCTGTCAATATCATAACTGATATATTCTTTGGTAAAGAAAAAATAACCATTGTTCTTAAGCAGCGTGGTGATCTTTTCTCTTTCGCTTTGCAGTGCATCAGCATCATAACTTTTTCCCGGGATGATCAGTGAATTGAGACTATCAGCAAGAACGATGGCTTTTATTGTTTTGTCGCGGATGGCATATCTCAGTTTTTTGATCAGATAAGGTTCCGAAACCTGTGCAATATAGGTGATCCTGGCTTTTGTTTTCTTCTTATTGTATTCAATTTTTTTGGTAACTTTTGCATTAAAATACCCTTTCGAGTTCAGGTATAATTTTATTTGATTGACGGATTTGTTTGTCAGAAATGTGTCGAGAATAACCGGTGCTTCACCCATTGTTCTTATTAAAACAGAATCCGTTTTGGTAACGGTTTTCCCTTTCATCGCATAGTTGTAAACGTATAAATGAAAAGGGTAAAAGCCTAACATTCTTCTGTTGGGTTTCTGCTTGATGTAGCTGTTTACTTCATCAGTATTGATATCTTTATGATCTATTTTGATCTTGTTTTTTCTGACAAGATATTCCCCTTCCTTTAATAACCGTGTGGAATGGCACGACACAAGGACAATGGTTGTCATCAACAGGAGGAAAATATTAAAGCAGGTTTTCTTCAAGAAAAAAATTTATAAACTTATTTGCAAATTTAAGAATAGTATGACATAAAAGTGTCCGAAGGTGAATTATTAGTGTTTGTCAAGAAAGTCATTGGTCAATAGTCATTGGTCAATAGTCAATATGACCATGCCTGAATTTGGTTGACCCTTTTTTGTAAATTGTAAACTGCCTTTTTTGACATTCGGGTAATGTGAACCAGAGAGCCTTTTTTCGGCATTTTTTTTTGAACTTGATATCGTTAAAGAAAATAAAAACAAGAGGCTACTCATGTTTCACCTCCTGTTTTTT
>CAISZK010000078.1 GCA_903889915.1 uncultured Bacteroidota bacterium | reverse complement strand
CACTGCTGTCATTTTCGGAAAAATTGGTGACGTTAATGCTAAACCTGTTGAATTTACAGTGTCTGTTATTGGGCAAGCTTACTATAAAACAATCGGCAAGCTGGGCGCTTATGAACTTCAGTTGCCGGCAGGCAAAAATCTACAGGTTATTTTTACCAGCATTGGGTATAAAACAGACACCTTGAATGTTCTTTTATACCCTGGCGAAAAAAAAGAATACAACTCTACTCTGAAGGAGAAAGTTGAAGTGTTAGGACCTTATTCTTTTAGTTCCAATAAAAATGCTACAAGTACTTTTATAAAGATCAATCCGAATCTTGTCAATGTGCTGCCTTCTGGCAATGAAGGTGTGGAATCTCTTATCAAAACATTGCCCGGTGTGTCGTCAAATAATGAATTGAGTTCGCAGTACAATGTGAGGGGCGGCAACTATGATGAAAACCTTGTTTACGTTAATGACATTGAAGTTTACCGTCCTATGTTGGTACGCACAGGAGAGCAGGAAGGACTTAGCTTTATTAACCCTGACCTGGTTTCGGGCATTGAGTTTTCGGCCGGCGGATTTGAAGCAAAATACGGTGATAAAATGTCATCGGTTCTCGACATTCAATATAAGAAACCAACACAATTTGCAGGCTCTGTTTCGGGAAGTCTATTAGGTTATTCAGCACACCTGGAAGGTTTGTCAAGGAATACAAGGTTTAGTTACCTGCTTGGTTTTCGTCAAAAGTCAAATCAATATTTGCTTGGGAGCTTGGAAACAAAAGGAGATTACAAACCTTCGTTTTCGGATGTCCAGGGCTGTTTGAATTACCTGGTGAGCGATAAATTGAATATTGATTTTCTTGGAAACTACGCCCGCAATGTGTATAAATTTATTCCGCAAACAAGAGAGACTGATTTTGGCACACTCAATGATGCGCTGCGATTGACCATTTATTTCGACGGACAGGAAGTTGATCAGTTCAACACATATTTTGGAGCATTGTCTGGCAACTATACGCCAAAGAAAAATCTACTGATGAAATTTATTGCTTCTGCTTATCAGACTAACGAAAGCGAAACATACGATATACAGGGGCAGTATTGGATTGATCAGTTGGAAGCAAATCTTGGATCGCAGACTTTCGGCAGTATTGCATATAATCTGGGCGTCGGAACATTTTTAAATCATGCCCGGAATTACCTTAATGCTAATGTATTTAATGCAGAACACAAAGGAACTTATGTTGGCAAGAAGTGTGTACAATATTGGGGTGCCCGCTATCAAAGAGAATACATCAATGATAAGTTGAGCGAATGGCAAATGGTGGATTCAGCAGGCTACACGCTGCCTTATATTCATGATTCAATAGGCTACACCAATCCTTCCATTCAAACACCAAACGCTCCGCAAATGCAGAACGTCATAAAATCGGTGAACACTTTATCTTCCGACAGGGTGTCGGGTTATTATGAACAGAAGTGGTTGCTGAATGCCGACAGTTCGGAGATATCCATCTCTGACGGAATAAGGGCGAATTACTGGGATATGAACAGACAATTGATTGTTAGTCCAAGGGCAACCGTTTCGTACAAACCAAAGCATCATCCAAATTTGCTTTTAAGATTTTCTACGGGTTATTACAGCCAGCCGCCATTCTTCAGGGAAATGCTCGACTTTAACGGAAACATCAACAGGGATCTCAAAGCACAAACATCCATCCATTTTGTTCTTGCAAGCCAGGTAGATTTCAAAGCTTGGGGCAGGCCTTTCAGGTATATTACCGAGGTTTATTACAAGTTACTTGACAACATCGTGCCTTATGAAATTGACAATGTCAGGTTGCAGTATTATGCAAAAAATGATGCGCGTGGTTTTGCTACAGGAATTGACATGAAAGTGAATGGTGAGTTTGTGAAAGGTATTGAATCGTGGGCAAGTCTCTCTGTTATGAAAACCATGGAAGATATCAAGGATGATTATTACTACACTTATTACAACAAAAGCGGAGAGTTGATCATTCCAAATTACACTGCCGATGAAGTGAAGACTGACAGTGTTCGGCATAATCCCGGGTATATTCCCAGTCCTACTGATCAGCGTGTGAATTTTGCTCTGTTCTTCCAGGATTTTTTACCGAGAAATCCGACTTATAAAATGCATCTCACTTTGATCTTTGGCAGCGGACTCCCTTTTGGCCCTCCGGGACAAAACAGGTACAAAGATACTTTCAGAATACCGCCATACAAGCGCGTGGATATTGGCTTTTCGAAGGAACTGAAAAAAGAAAATTCAAAATTGAAGCCGAAGAATCCTTTCAGGTATTTTAAAACAATTTGGTTTACACTTGAAGTTTTCAATCTGCTGCAGGTGAACAACACTATATCGTATATCTGGGTAACGGATGTCAATGCCAGGCAGTATGCAGTGCCGAATTACCTCACTTCAAGGCAGCTTAACGCGAAAATAATTTTCCAATTTTAGGGATTGTCAATTGTCAATAGTCATTGGTCAAAAGTCATTGGTCATTTTTGAATATTGAATACGCAGGATTCAAATGTTTATAGTAATGATTGACGATGTAACACACAACCTTCGGGATTTTTTTTGATGACTTTCAAAGTTTTTTTCAAACTTGGAAAGTCTTTGATAAAACCTGGAAAGTTGAAAGAAAACTTTCCAGGTTAGCTTTTGTAGCAAACCTATTCTAAAAACATTTAATCCCTTCAGGATTTTGGGGACTTTTAGCGAATGCTAAAATATTTTTGAAACAGGGGGAGCGAAATGGAGAGGACAAAAAAAAGACAGAAAAAGAAAACAGAAAAGAGCAAAATCAATGCGCTCCTTCATATTTTCTATTTTCTATCTTCTATCTTCTTTTAACTATTTTTATCTAAGCTGTAAAAGAAAGAATGGATTTCTTGATGATGCTCACTGCTTCCATCAATTGTTCCTCGGTGATGACAAGGGGAGGAGCAAAACGAATGATGTCGCCATGTGTTGGTTTTGCAAGAAGTCCGTTATCTCTCATTTTTAAACAAACATCCCATGCTTCTTTTCCATGGGCAGGTTGAATAACCATTGCATTCAGCAAACCTTTGCCTCTTACAAGTTTTATCATGGGTGATTCAATTTTGCGGAGTTCATTCCTGAAAAGTTCTCCCATTTTATTTGCTCTTTCAGCAAGTTTTTCTTCTTTAATCACCTGAAGCGATGCAATAGCAACACGGCATGCAAGTGGGTTTCCTCCAAATGTTGAACCATGTTCGCCCGGTTTGATGCAAAGCATAATGTGGTCGTCGGCAAGCACTGCTGAAACTGGCAACACACCGCCACCAATGGCTTTCCCAAGAATAATAATATCAGGTCTGATGTTTTCATGATCGCTTGCAAGCATTTTTCCGGTACGTGCAATACCAGTCTGAACTTCGTCGGCAATGAAAAGAACATTTGCTGCTTTGCAAATTTCATAACATTTTGCAAGGTAACCATCATCTGGAACAAACACACCGGCTTCACCCTGTATAGGCTCAACGATAAAGCCTGCAACGTTGGGATCTTTCACTGCTTCGGCAAGTGCGGCGGTATCATTATAAGGTATCTTGGTGATACCGGGAACAAACGGACCAAAACCGCCATACGATTCGGGATCATTAGATAGTGACACAGCAAGCACTGTACGTCCGTGGAAATTTCCCTGGCAACAAATTATTTTTGCCTGGTTTTCGGGAACGCCTTTTTTATTGTAAGCCCATTTGCGTGCAAGTTTCAGAGCAGTTTCAACACCTTCGGCGCCTGTATTCATCGGCAAGATCTTATCATAACCGAAAAATTCTGTGGCATATTTTTCAAATTCTCCGAGGCAATCATTGTGAAATGCCCTTGAAGTTAAAGTCATAATTTCTGCCTGATCTGTCAGCGCTTTGATGATGCGCGGATGGCAGTGTCCCTGGTTCACGGCTGAATAAGCTGAGAGAAAGTCATAATATTTTTTTCCGTCCACATCCCACACGAATACTCCTTTGCCTTTGGCAAGAACTACCGGCAGCGGATGATAGTTGTGAGCGCCATAACGGTCTTCCATTTCAATCAGGCGAAGGGCTTTTTCTGATAAGGTTTTGTCTTTTACTGTTTCCATAATAGAGATTTTTGATTTAAGATTTTAAAAGTTTGTTGTTTGTGGTTTGTAGTTTGCGGTTATGCTCAATGTTTAATTTTTTGCACAGATTCATCAATTACCAACTACTTTTCACTAATTACCGTATTTAATTAAGGTCGGCAAAGATAACACTTTTCGGAAGAATAAAAATGGGATTTAAATAGAAAAAGGATGATAAGAATTTGCAAAGATTATTATGGATAATTATTGAAAAATAATTTTCGTTAATAAAAAAATCACCACATAGACTCATAGATACATAGAAATTCACATAGGGGGAAATATTTTTGATTACGTGGATAAACTATGTGAAACCTATGTTCCTATGATCCTATGTGGTGAAAATTTCCAATTTCTATTCCTACAATTCCCCCAGAAATTTCTTTCTGAAAGTATTGAATTCATCTTCGGTAACTATGCCGAGTTCCTTCATCCTGCTTAGCTTTTCAAGCTTCACTATGTTCATATCAAATTGTGCAATTTCTTCATTCGATACAGGAATAGCATTGATCATAGGGTCGGGTGGAGGTGGGGGAGGAGGAGGCTGCGGTGTTTGATTTTTTATATCATCAAGGGTGTCCTGAAGTTCTTTGATTTTATTTTTAAAAGTTTCTATTTCCTTTTGCAGTGAAGCAAGCAGCGCATTTTTTTCAGCCAGTGATTTATCACGCAAACGCAGATCTTCGGTCAGTTGTTTAGCCAGCGCCCTGTCGGTTTCTGACGAATTAAGCATTTCGTTGAAAGTTGCAGTTTTCTTTTTCAACTTTTTGAGTTTTATATTTGAAGAGATCAGGAAAACCAGCGAGATTACAAGCATGCACACTATGGCGCCGCTGGCAATATAAATAATAAAAAGCCTGTCGGTGCTGGCAGAGAGTTTTTCGGAAAGCCCGTTTTTCTCAACAACCAGGGCAGCAATGCGGGCATCATATTCTTTGACCTTTTTCCCAAAATTCGAAAGCTGGCTGATGATCTTGGTGTCAACTATCACCATGTCTTTTAGCAGCTGATCCGATTTTTTAGAATCTTCGTTAGTCAGTTCTCTGCCGGGCAAATTAAGTTCAGAATATTTACCGTAAAGGCGTTCGCGCTGAGCATTCAGGCTGTCGAGTGAGTCGGGAAACACACGCAGGGCAGCGATAATAAAAACCAATAAAATGATAGTTTTTTTCATAAAAACAGGGTTGAAAATGGAGATTCAAAATTATAAAAAATCCGTTAACGGGGGGAGATTTTTATTTTTTTTCGAAGAGGATAAAATTTAAAAATAATGTTGATAGTTTTGAACTGCCGTAATTACCTGGCTTGTTTTTCAAAATTATTTTTTCTATTTCATTGATTCAATTAGTTGGAATTTTTTTAATCCAGATTATTCATAAAGATTATTAGCTCTGCAATGGAATGTATGCCCAGTTTTCCATAAATATTTCTTCTGTGAGACTCTACAGTTCTTTGGCTGATACCTAATTTTTCCCCGGCTTCTTTTGCCGGAAGACCTTTATTCAATAGATTTGCAACTTTCAATTCCGCTCCTGTGAAGTCGTTATATTTTTCATTATTGATCCTTTTGTTTTTTTTTTTTGTAGAAATCAAGTATCCGGTTATTGGCTTTTAAATCATTCCTAACAAGAATGGAGTTGTTGATGATTTGAAGGTAAGGGCTGCCATTGCAGGGTTCATATAAAGAAAGGTGTCCGATCAACTCTAATGTTTTTCCATTTTTGCATTTAAACCTGCAAGAGCTGGGATAAGGTTTATTCTTGGTTTTATGCATAATTAAATAATCAAAGTTTTCACGTTCTCTCTCAAAATCTTCTTCAAACATGACTTGGTTAAAAAAATCATCACCCATTTCTTCAATTTCTTTTTTTGTGTAGCCAAGAGCATCCAACAGCGTTTGGTTCATGTAAAGATTGATCATTTGAATAACACCGTTAATTTTTCTGACCAAATTGACACAAACATAGATGTTCAGTTGATCAAGTGAAATGTTGCATGAAATTTTTTCTCTGAGTATTGCAATGCTTTCGGGGCTTGGGGAGTCAAATTTATTCATAGTCGTTTTTTAAGCCGGTTAATCTGAAAAAAATAATTGCACTGTGAAATTTTAAATTTCGTTAACAAATGTAGAGGATATTTTTATTGAAAAAAAAACACAAATTCTGGTATTGGTTTTAAACTTTCAGATAACTATGCAGTATCTATAAGGTGTTGCAGCCATTTTTTGGTATTTTTCCGGCAATAAAAAATACGCTTTTTAGCGTAGATAATTTTAGCAGTCTGTAATTTATTTTTGCAAAGTAGAATGCTTACAAAAAAACAATCATTAATCTTTTAAATAATAACAACATGAAAAAAACAAAAAAGTTAAGTAAGAAGCAGATGAGCATTTTTTTGATGACCATCGTTATGGGATTGAGTATCCCGGAAAAGAAAAAGAAAGAGATACTGCTGCTGATGAGCCTGATGCCGAGCAACTATGTACGGCATCCAAGAGTTCTTTTAAAATTCAAAAAGAACGATCCCGCCGGAAACATTGTTGTGGCACAAGGCATGCACGATAAAATGGCTAGTTCTACCTGGCTGTCGTCAATCACAACACTTACTGCTACGTTGGCGGCTTACCAAACTTCTATTGATAATTATACTATTAAGGAAGCCGCCGCTTCGGTGGGAACGCGTGAGGATAAACTTGCCTTTACGACTTACGAAAACACCTTTATCAAAGTAACATCTGAGCGTCTCAGGGAAATTTGCCAGGGTGTGTGCGACAATAATTATGTGAATGCCCTTGTAATAGCCGAGTCTTGCAACATGACATTGAAAGCAATTGGCAAACATGATGCTCAGGAATGGACAGTAAGCAATGGTAAAATTTCCGGAGATGTGATTATGACTGCTGATATCAGGGGTTATAATCATGTTGAACACAGCATAGATTGGATGATGACTACTGATCCCACGACTCCAACCTCGTGGTATTTGATGGAAAATGAAATTATAGGAACAACCCAATCAACAAACACTATTCATGGTTTAAGAAAAGCTTCAACAGTATATTTTCGTTATCGGATCATTCATCCCAAAGGTGCAACGGCGTGGAGCGTTACACTTAGCCTGGTGATAACCTAAATGTTTTCAGCAATTTCGTTGCATTAAACGGAAAAGGGTAAAAGATTTCACTTTTACCCTTTTCTCATTTTCAAATAATTAACTTTGTATAACGAAAAATATTTTTTTCGAACCAAAAAGATTTTTTGCGAACCGAAAATATTTTTTCCAAACCGAAAAGATTTTTTCCGAACCAAAAAGATTTTTTCCGAACCAAAAAGATTTTTTGCGAACCGAAAATATTTTTTCTGAACCGAAAAGATTTTTTCCAAACCAAAAAGATCTTTTCCAAATCGAAAAGATTTTTTCCAAACCAAAAAGATTTTTCCCGAACCGAAAAGATTTTTTCCAAACCAAATAGATTTTTACCAAATCGAAAAAATCTTTATCATCAGGAATTAAAAAAACCTGCTAGAAGAAGTGTTCATTATTTGTTTTTTTTATTTCCATTTGGGTAATAATATTTATATTTGTGGGGTGAAATGAAATGGGATGAAGTAAATGCTTGTAAATTTATTCTTATCTGTTGTAACTAAAGGATTAGTGCTAATGCTGGTAATTGGGCTAATATTACTTTTCTTTGGGCTTTCGAGAATAAATAAAAATAATAAGTTGACTTTTTCAGGTATATTAATTGCTGGATTTCCATTTGGAATAATTCTGGCTTATTTGCTTTATAATTTATTTTTTGAATTGTTTACTTCAAAACCTGATCAAAAAGATATTGTTGGTATCTATTCCATTTCTGAAACAAGAAATCTGGCTTTTGATAAATCCAAATATAAAAATTATCAACTTGAATTAAAAAACGATGGTACTTTTATTTTGACAAAAACACCCTATATTAATTGTCTTTGTGACACTGGTATGTATAAAGTAGATTATCACTTTGAAGATAATGAATCAACTTTAAATCTAACATCAATAAATCAGGTGAGCTTTTTGACAAGAAATCTTTCGATAAGATAAGAAAGGAGTATTTGAAAAAAATGAAACCAAAAATGTCTTAAAAAATCACTCTCCAATCTCCAAAATGAATTCCAAATCACTTTTCTTCCTTACAATAATTTTTTTCACAATGAATTCTTTTGTCCGGTCACAAAGCAAAGATTTTGTTGTGGGAGCATTGATCGGATTTTATGGAATTGAAAATAAAGGCGACATCAGGGATTTGTATTATCCACTCTACAATGGCAGCATCAGCGGAAATGGCGGTCTGTCGTGTGGATTGAATGTAAAACACGACATTGCAAAAAGCATTTATGGCGCACTGGAATTAAGGTATTGCAGAAAAGGAAGTATTTATGAATATCTTTTAACCAATGGCGTGCAAACATTTCATGCCCTCAGGCTTGACTACATTGAAATGCCGGTAGCCGTAGGGCTTAAAATAAAACTGAAAAGCAAAACAATGTTTTTCGAAACTGGAGTTGCTTATGCACGATTGTTTGCCTCGAGAATGAAAATGGGCGAAACACATAATGCTGTGCAGCAAAATAATTTTAAACCCGCCGACATTTCATGGATTGCAAATTTGAAGTACCCGATAATAAAAAGCGAAAAACTTTTAGTAGGACTGCGGTTTTCCTATTCTTTATTTTCGATTCATCCGCTTTACAAATTATACAACATGGACTATGGAGTTGATTTTTATTATTTGTTTAACTAAAAAGAAAAATGGCAAGTGAACAAAACTTTGGAAAAGTTTTCTTCACTTTTCCAAAGTTTTTAAAACAGATCAATGTCAATTGACAAAGCAAAACAACAAATGGATCCGCAATTAAATAATTTTATGCCCCCAAAATTTGAAAACATTCTCTTTGACCTCGACGGCACTCTCACCGATCCGAAAGAAGGCATCGTCAATTCAATTTTATATGCGCTCAAAAAACTTGACATCACAGAGAATTTCGTCAATGAACTCGTCACTTTTATTGGCCCCCCGCTCAGGGATTCATTTGCCAAAAGATATGATCTGTCAATCACCCATGCCGAAAAAGCAGTAAGCATTTACAGGGAATATTTTTCAACCAAAGGGCTTTTTGAAAATGAATTGTACCCCGGAGTGACGGAGCTTTTGGAAACATTGTCTGCGCAAAAATGCCGTTTGTTTGTAGTCACATCCAAGCCTACTGTGTATGCAGAAAGAATTCTCATGCACTTTAGCCTTGACAAATATTTTATTAAAATTATTGGCAGCAATCTTGACAATACCCTTACTGATAAAACCGAATTAATTGCGCATGTGGTGTCAACTCTTGGCCTGGATGCCGGCAGTTCAGTGATGGTTGGCGACAGGAAATTTGATATGATTGGAGCAAGAAATAATTCAATGAAAGCAATCGGCGTGACGTATGGTTATGGATCGCTGCAGGAGCTTTTATTCGAAAAGCCTTATTTGATAGTGAATAATTGCAGGGAATTGGAGAGGGCGCTTTCAAGGAAATCCGCCGGGGAAGTACTGCAATCCTTCACTCAGTAATAAATGGATTTAGCAAACTGCCAAAAAAAGTACGAAAGCGGAGTATTAAACTTTAGAAAATCGGTAAAGAAAAGTTTTGATTTTACCCATAAGAGCAAGAGAGCCTATCAGAACACCAATCAGATTTGAAGCCATATCTCTTAAAGTGAAGGCACGGTAAGTAAGGAAAATTTGTACCCCTTCACTGACTATTGCAAAGCCTAAACAAATCAGGAACATCGTTGCATATTTTCCTGGCGTATCAGGACGGAAGGCAAGTAAATATAAAGGTATGCAAGGGATATACTGGACTGAGTGTAGCCAATGGTCAAGCCGGATTGTAAAAATAAACGAGTTGTCGAGTGTGTTTTCAACACCATTGATAGGCAGAACAGCAAGCAATAAGATTGTGGTAATGTATATCCAGAATATGTAGCGCCAGTGTTTGATGATCATTGGAAATCTAGGCATAACCTGAAATTTGAATTAAATAATTTCGGTTTTTGAAAAAAATTATTGAACAAACTAATTCAGCAAAATTAAGAAAAATCTGAGGTGTGTGGCAATTGAAAGTTTTGCTAATTTTCAATGAAGACTTTTGATTAATTTCTTTAACAAGCTATTCGCCAACCACTATTTTTCTCACCCGGATTTCCTTGCTTGTAGTTATTTTTACAAAATAAATTCCACCTGCTCTTACTTGAAAAGTGATGTTGGATTTGTCCACAGTTTTTATTTCCTGAATTATTTGCCCGAGCGAATTGACTATGCTGATCTGTGCTGGAGCATCAGTTACATTCAATGTGAATTTCCCGTCGTTTGGGTTTGGAAATACTGAAAATAAATCATCATCCGTAGTGGTAATTTCATTCGTGCTATTGATCAGATCATATAAAGTGTACTGCCTGAAAAATCGCCATATCTCAACAGCGGCATTAAAATCCATGCATGTTCCTCCTGTAAGAACCAAACCTGAACCGGGCCATGTGTGGCCACCTCCGATGACTTTGAGCAATTCAACACGGCTGCCATTGGTGCCTCCACTATAAACATAATGCTGTGCCGTGCACTGATCAAGCCAATTTGTGTTTGCAACATTGGTGACAGCAGGAGTGAGCGAGCAATTGTTGCGATCCACCCAATGTTTCACAAGCGTATCCACCGGTAAACAATGTATGGTTTGCAGCGTTAAACACTGCGCGGGCAAAGAATTCCAGGTAACACAGGAATCAGCAGCGCCATGAATTTCCAACACAGGTGTGGGATGTGCAGGATGACATGAACTGTCGTGCGAAACTATCATGCCACCCGCCACTGAAGCAACTGCTGCAATTCGCGAATTCAGATAACAAGCCATATCATAACTCATGAAACCGCCATTGCTGTATCCACAGGAATAAACCCTGTTAAGATCTATGTTGTATTGCGACTTTATGGAGTCAATTAAATTTGAAATAAAATTCATGTCGTTGGCAGCATCAGCAACAGTGCTCCAATTCTGCCAGCCCATGTTATATTCCCATGCCTGAGTAACCGAATCGCCTTGCGGAAGCGCCATGATAAAATTTGCAGTATCGGCAACAGGTCTGAAATCGGCATAGGTCAGTTCATCAGTATTCCTCGAACCAAAAGCATGAAGATTGAACACCAATGGAACCGGGTTAGCCGGATTGTAAATTGCCGGAACATACAAAATGTACCTGCGAAATTCACCACTACTGTATATGGAATCTGTGATTGTTGTTTGACCAAAAGCAAGAGTGGCCAGGATGAGATTTGTAATTAAAAGAAGAATTTTTTTCATCATTGATTTTTCAAAAACAGTGCTAAAGTACGAAATATTCCGGGGATTTTAAATTTCAATGAATTTACGGAGAAAGAGAATTGAAAGTTACCTTAAACAAAAATGCTTGATTAAAATGAAAAGTAAAATTTAAGTTTTGAAATTTTTGATAATTTTAAAATTTTTGTAAAAAAAATGTATGACTGACTGGAGAAAGTATATTGTTGTTGATGCAAAAATTCTAACTGGTAAACCTGTTATTAAAAACACCAGAATTTCCGTAGAATTAATTCTTGAAAAGTTAGCAGAAGGCGAATCTTTTGAACAAATTCTCTTACCCACATTTGGAAAGAGAATCAATTATGGCATGCCTGGCATTCGCTACAGATACAATTCAAATTGCTTGAATTAAAAATCGGAATTTAATTTATTGAATGGATAACATTAAGCAGTTCAACAATTCTGCAATTAAACCATTTAACATTTTTTAATAACACCTTACTTTATAATATCCCCATCTTTTTCTTACATTTGTACTCCAAAAAATACATCATGGTTATGGTTAGGAAAAGCTTACTCCCGCTACTTTTAGCTCTTTTTTTCATTTCATTTTCGTTTGCCGGCAAACCTTTGTATGACATCAAGGTTAACATAAAAGGTTTGAAAGATACTGTTTGCTATCTCGGAAATTATTACGGCGATAAGCAATACATCAAGGATACAGCCAAAGTTGATTCAAAAGGACAATGTGAATTCAAAGGCAACGAAGCTTTGCCGGGGGGGATATACCTTATTATTACTCCTGCAAAAAAATATTTCGAGATCATCGTTGACAAAGAACAATTTTTTTCTGTTGAGACGGATACCAATAATTTTATTGGAAAAATGAAAATTAAAGGCTCAACCGACAATGAGCTTTTTTATGAATACCTTAAATTTGTTGATGCAAAACAATTGGAAGCTGCACCTCTTCGGGAGCAGTACAAAAAGATCAAGAACAACAAGGACTCTTCAAAAACAATACAGGATAAACTGACAGCGATAGAGAAAGATGTTCAGAATTACAAGTTGAAATACATAGCCGATTATCCACAGACCATGCTGGCAGTGGTGTTCAGGTCATCGCAGGAACCGGAAGTGCCTAAAGCGCCATTGTTGCCGGGAGGGAAAAAAGATTCAGTGTTTGTGTATCGTTATTACAAAAAACATTTTTTTGACAACATTGATTTCAACGACGACAGGATATTGCGGACACCGATTTTTCATGCAAAGATCAAGCAGTACATAACCACCCTTGTGATTCAAATGCCTGATTCCATCATACCGGAAGCCGACTCAATAATCAGCAAAGGCCGTAACAATAAAGAAATTTTCAAGTACCTTGTCTGGTATTTCACCAATTGGTCAGAGACCTCTGAGATCATGGGTTTCGATGCAATTTTTGTTCACATGGTTGATAAATATTACAACGCTAACCAGGCTTATTGGGTAACTCCTGCAAATCTTGAAAAGATCACAACGCGTGCAAAAATTCTGAAAAATCTTTTGCTGGGAGTGAAGATACCGAACATAACAGCACAGGATACCAACAATGTTTTTGTAACTCTTTATAATGTTCAATCGCCTTTCACTGTTCTTTATTTTTGGGATCCTACATGTGGACATTGCCAGAAAGAAACTCCAAAACTCAAAAATCTTTACGACAGCATCAACAAAAAAGTAAAGAATGTTGAAGTTTATGCAGTGTGTACAGATCCAAAATTACAGGACTGGAAAAAGTACATTATCGAACATCAGCTAAATTGGATCAATGTAATGGACATGCAGAATACAACAGGATACCATACAACTTATGATATCTACAGCACTCCTGTGATCTATCTTTTGGATAAAAATAAAACAATACTTGCCAAGCGCCTGAGTGTTGAACAACTTGAAGAATTCCTTGACCGGGAAATCAACAAAGAAAAGAAGAAGAAATAGGACATTTTGGCGCCCCGCTTTCATTAGCAATTGCCTATTGCCTAATGACTAATGACTAATGACCATTGACTATTGACTATTGACTATTGACAATAATTATTGGTGTTCATTCCTCAATAAATCGTTGACTGTTTTCACAGGATTAAATGTGATTATTGGTACTTCAACAAAGATAGTGATCCAGTCAGACATTGCTCCATTCCATAGTCCCGGAAGTTCCATTGCTTTCAGATTTTTCCCGTCTTTTGATTTGATTGAAATAAAGCCCGTGTCAGGATCTGAGAAATTCATAAGATTAAATTTTTCTCCCTTGTAATTTTTTACTCCGCACACCAGGTCAACCGGATTGAAATGTGTTGACTGATCAAAAATGTTTTTCTGCATTTCATCCTTCAGATCTATTTGAGAAGATTCAACAATTTGCAATGAAATTTCACCATTATTATTTTTCACCCAAAAAGGTCCCCCACCAGGTTCACCTTCATTTTTCACCATCCCGCAAACCCTGATAGGACGGTTAAATTTTGAGCGAAAGATGGCTGCTATTTCACTTTTGTTACGACCTTTGATTGCATCATCAGGGATTTTCAAAATATCAGTTGCAAATGAAATTATTTCTGAAAACATGGTTTCATCCAAATCTCCAGCATTCAACAAATGCAGGTAATCGTGAAGTTTTTTCTGAATCTTTATGAGAAGACCTGCAAGCGCCTTCTTATAAAGAAAGGTCTCCGTCTTTATTCTATCGGGAACAACATTGTCAATATTTTTGATAAAAATAATGTCGCCATTCAGGTCGTTTAAATTGTCAAGTAGCGCTCCGTGTCCCCCCGGCCTGAATAATATTGAACCATCATCTTCCCTGAAAGGATTATTGTTCATGTCAACCGCCACGGTGTCTGTTGAAGATTTCTGAACGGAAAATGTAACATCAAACTGAATTTTGTAAGCATTTTTATAATGACCCAAAACCTGGCTCAATAAAGTTTGAAACTTGTCAATATGTTCTGGCGATACTGTAAAATGCAGTGAAGCGACATTGTCAACGTCGCGAGAATATGCAGCCCCTTCGACCAGATGTTCTTCAAAGGCCGTTCGTGAATTGCCATTATATTTGTGAAATTTCAGTAAACCCTTAGGCAATGCTGCATAATTATGACCTTTGTTTAATAGTAAATGATCAATCACAGTGTTGAAATCTTTCTGTAGAATGCAATTAGTAATATCAACATTTTTCTTTGATAGAGCATCAGCTAAATCATTATAAAAAGCAAAGTTTTCAATTTCCTGAATAAACTTAAAAACCGAATTAAAGCTTGAGTCTGCAAGATAATCATGATACGCTTTTTCGGAACCATCATAATTTTCCCTGAATGAGAACAAGGATTTAAACATTCGGCTTGCAGCTCCCGAAGCAGGTACAAATTTAATGACTTTGATTTTGGATAAATTTTGATCATAGATTTCACAAAAATTTTCAATTTCTTCTTTCTCTAATTTTATAATACCTCCATTTTTTAGAGTAGCAGAAGCATATAAGCGCATAAAAGGGAATCCTTTTTTGTAGCAATTAATTTGCTTTTCAATTGTTTCGGTATTAGTACCACGTTGATTAATCTGGTTGATGTCGCTTTTTGAAAACATTGTATTCGTATTAGAGTTTGTAAATAATTTGTAAAAATAAAAAAATAGTTCTACATTTGCAAAACATTTTGCTAAAGTGCAGACAGCAATTAAATTTTTTAATTAAAATCGCCCGGCAAATTGTTTTGAAAAAGAAAAAGTGAATTGCCCAGGTGGTGAAATTGGTAGACACACCAGCTTGAGGGGCTGGCGCCTTCACGGGTGTGCAAGTTCGAGTCTTGTCCTGGGCACTTTTTTTTTCAATTATTTTGCTGAGGTTTAATATCCATTGCCCGAATGGCGGAATTGGTAGACGCGCTAGTTTCAGGGACTAGTATTCGCAAGGATGTGCAGGTTCGAGTCCTGTTTCGGGCACATTTCAAATCCTAATCGTTATGAAATTACTAAAAATTTCTTATTTTGTTCTTCTCTTTCTTGGAATTTTTTCGTGTACTGCACCTAAGAATTATATTTATCTTCAGGATAAAGGGGGAAATACCAATAACTCCACAGTTACAAAAACATTTGAATATAAAATAAAAACTCGTGATGTATTATTTGTCAAAATAATACCGGTAGATCTAAATAGTGCTGTTTCATTAAATACAGAACAAGGAAACTTTAATCTTGCTGGAAGTAATGATTTATCTGTATATTTATCTAGTTTTGATGTAAATGATTCGGGTATTATCAAATTACCTTTAATTGGCGAAATAAATGTTTTAGATTTAACTATTTCTCAGTGTCAGAATGTTATTCAGAAAAAAGTTGACCTATATTTTAAAGATGCTTTAATCATTGTAAAATTAATAAATTTTAAAATTACGGTTTTAGGGGAGGTAACTAGACCTGGTACTTTTAATATTTATAGTACACAAAGCAATATCTTCGATGCATTAGGTTTTGCAGGTGATTTAACAATGTATGGCAATCGCAAAGAGATAATACTTATAAGACAAAATATGCTAGGCAAAACGATTACACTTGATCTTACTGATAAAAATATTATTAATTCGGATTATTTTTACCTTATGCCCAATGATGTGATCTATGTAAAACCTAACAGGTCAAAATTTTTCGGAACAAATCCTTTTCCTTTTGCAACAGTTTTATCGGCTGTGACCACATTGATTCTTATATTAAATTATATAAAACTTCATTAAACTAAAGTATAAATTGAATTAATTGGTATATTACAATGAAAGAAAATAGTATTCAAGAACCGCTTTATAATACAGAAGGGGAACAAAAAATAGATATAAAAACAGAGTTTTTAAAACTGTTGGGCTATTGGAAATTTTTTGTACTTTCAATAATGATATGTTTGGTTGTGGCTTTTATTTATATGAGATACACCGATTCAATATATAAAATCAGTTGTACAATTTTAATTAAGGATGATTCAAAATCTAATAAAATGGGTAATAGTGATAGCAAACTTGTTAGTGAGCTTGACTTGTTTGGAAAACAGACTAATATTCATAATGAAATGGGGATCATAAAATCGAAGTCCTTAGCAAGAAAAACAGTTAATGATTTAAATCTTTTTATTTCTTACTATCATATTAGTTCAAAATTAAACAGGGAAATGGAAATTTATAATACCTGTCCATTTAGAGCTATAGTTGATACTTCACACCTTCAGTTGATTGGTGTCCCGGTGGAGGTCAATTATATCACTACTGATAAAATTTCAGTTGTTATTAAAGATTATAAAACTTCCACTGCATTTGATTTTTCAAAAAAAATAACTGGCCCATCTGGTGAATTGGGAACTCCAGGAAATGTTGATACGATAATAAGAGTTGGGAGCGTAATTAAAAACAAATTCTTTTCTTTTAGAATTGTAAAAAATATAAATTATATAGGTGAACCTGTCATAATGTCTGATTATACTTTTAAACTCATGAATCCAATTGATGTTGGAACAGGTTATTCAGAAATGATATCTGCCGCTCCAATCGAAAAAGATGCCTCGATGATAGAAATTACCTGCACATCTAGCATACCTGATAAAACCATTGATTATCTTAATAAATTATCAGAAAACTATATTAATATTGATCTTGAGTTAAAAAATTTAACTGCGATAAAGACAATTAACTTTATTGATGATCAGCTTGGAGGGATCACTGATTCTTTAAGCTCAGTTGAAGACTTGCTTGAAAATTTTAAAACTGCAAATGGAATTATTGATGTACCTGAGGAGTCTAAAGCAATTATAACTAAACTTGCTACACAAGATCAGGAGAAGGTAACAACTCAATTAGAAATTAAATATTATGAATATGTTTTAAATTATTTAAAAACTCAATCGCAATACAATGACATAGTCACTCCATCAAGTCTAGGCTTGACAGATATGCCATTAACAACATTAGTTTCAGAGTTAATTACGTTATCGGTTGAAAAAACTAAGCTTTCCATTAGTTCAACTGAAAAAAATCCATATTTTACAGTTGTTGAAAATAATATAGCAACTACAAAAAAGGCTTTACAAACTAATGTACAAAACTCGCTGAATGTCGCGAAATTAACGTTG
>CAISZK010000077.1 GCA_903889915.1 uncultured Bacteroidota bacterium | reverse complement strand
ATTTTGCATTCTGTCTCACGTCCGATTTTCCGCAAACATACTTCTATATTCCGGAAAGTTAACCCAAAACAGAGGAACTATAAAACTATGTTTCCGGAACATAGAAATTAAATTCCGAAGCATACCGCTATACTTCCGAAACATAGAGTTATGTAGTGAGAATATAGAACTATATTGCGGGTGAATAGAAGTATGCTTCCATAATTTGACAGTAAATTACGGAAGCATAGGAGTAAACTCCGGAAATATAGATTTATGATTCCGATGCATAAGAGTAAACATCCGAAGTATATTTCCAAACTTCGGAAACATTCAAGTATGAGATGGAAACTTGGGATCCGACAAGAAGAAATAATTGATTAGTATTAGCGATCAGGTTTAAGGTATTATTCAATAGTGATGCATGGGATAAGCATCTTTATAAAACCCTGAAAACTGAATTTTATTAACCAAAGCAAGGATAGTGCAGCGATGAAACTGATTAAAAAATATGAAAGAGCATTGTATTATTCAGCAACAATTGTTGACCAATAAATGATTTACAATATGCAATTACAAGGTTATTTGACTCGTACTTTTATGATCCGCCCAAATTCAGTAGGCCCATCCTTCAAAATTGTTCGCTCATGAAAATACATTTCTGTATCGGAAGGAAGATTATTAACCTTTGTTTGTGCAGCCAATGTTGGAGGAATATCAATTTCATGCCATTTTTTTGGATCATCAGGGTCGGTGCTGCACTCCCAGTCAGTTGCTTGTCTTTTTGAAATAAATGTCCCGTGTAAAATTACTTGTCCCTCAATTTTGCTTTCTCCATAGAACGGGCGTTTTTTGCGACCCATAAGTACAGTTAATTTCATATAGGCATCGCCAGCTATTTCACCGGCCTGCTCCAAATTTTCATAACAAATGTCTTCAACATTATTCTTAACTTTCTGAGCTAATCTGTATGCTGCTTCCCATTTGATATCTCTTGTTTCTGTGCCTTGATTGCCGTGTGCGATGACCCAATCCTGCGCATCGCAAAGTTCATTGATTGCATTTTCCCACTGATCCATCAATTCAACTGATGGTAGTGTATCAAACCAATGATGTTTATTCTCCTTTATTCCTTTATACTGAAGTTTCATTTTACTAATTTTGTCAGCCCATTTGTCAGCATAATCCAATGAAATAATTGGATGTTTTACCAGCAAAAGCGCATTAATAAAAATAACAGGATTAAGCCGTTTCACACCATTGTTCCTGATCTTTGTAATTGAACTTTGAAGGCTTTTCATAAGCGAAGTTAATAGCGCTAAAATAATTATCATCTTTTTCATAAAAGTTATTTTAAGGATTAATTTCATAAACGTTTAAATGCTAAAATTATTATCTCAGAATCCTGATATTTTTGAAGATTTTTTTTACAACAAATAAAGATATTGAAAATCCGGTAAAAAGATTTCAAAATATTTTGATGAATGCACTGGCAGGAGTAATATTAGGACCATATGTCCTGAAGGAATTATCCTTTCAAAATTTTCCAACACTGAACTAAATCGGATACAAATAAACTTTTAGAAAACAATAGTTGAATTGAGGCGTAAAATTGAAATTGATCTTAGCAGGATATTGGGTGATTTTAAGAAATGACACTTTACAAAAGAAATAAAAAATCCCACCCAAAAGGCAGGATTTTTCTTACTGTTTTTTGCATAATAATTTTAGTACTTCCGGACGATCCGGAAATAGCAAACTATTCAGCCTGTTTTAAATGTTCTTACTCGGGATGAATTGCTTCAACCGGGCAAACATCAGCGCATGCGCCACAATCTGTGCAAACATCAGGATCAATCTTATAGATATCACCTTCAGAAATAGCTTCTACAGGACATTCATCTTTACAGGTTCCGCAAGCAGTGCAATCTTCATTGATTTTATAAGCCATTGTAATTAAGTTTTGGTTATTATTTTGCTGCAAATATATCAGCTTAAATGAACTTGACGAAAAAAAAGTGGAATTATTTTCAGAATTTCTTTAATTATTATGATTTTTTATGGATGGAAAACATTAAGATTACGCTGTTAACAGTGATTAAACGAGAATTTTTTAACCAAAAAAACTTCAGGAAAAATTTCTGATTATTTTTGAATACGATTCCGGGGACAATGGTTGCAAATGATCGGAAATAAAATCGGAGCTCAGGACTTTCTGAAGTTGCACTTAAAAACCATAGCTTTTAAATAAAATTTGATTTTTAAGTGTCGCTGTTCACTTTGATTTTATCCGGTATTATCCTATCAATGGTCATCATTCATGTTCTGTTTCCTTATTGAAATACCAAAAAAAAGTAAATAATCAATCAACCGCATAAAAAAACATTATACCTTCGCGGCAATTTTAAAACATTAAAC
Source organism: uncultured Bacteroidota bacterium (assembly GCA_903889915.1). Taxonomy (GTDB): domain Bacteria; phylum Bacteroidota; class Bacteroidia; order Bacteroidales; family CG2-30-32-10; genus CAISZK01. Next base: position 6,916 of record CAISZK010000077.1, on the reverse strand, counting down.
AATGACTGAAAAGAAATCTAAAGTAGTTGAACTTGAAGAAGCGGTGGTGCGGTTTGCAGGCGACTCAGGCGATGGAATGCAATTGATCGGAAACCTTTTTGCTGACGCTGCTGCTTTGTTTGGAAATGAAATTGCGACTTTTCCTGATTATCCGGCTGAGATCAGGGCTCCTCACAACACAATTGCGGGAGTGTCGGGATTCCAGGCCAGAATTAGTAATAAAAGGATTTTTTCCTCGGGCGACCTCGCCGATCTGCTGATTGCAATGAACCCGGCTTCACTGAAATCAAATCTCAAATGGGCAAAATTAGGCGCTACCATCTTGGTGGATGCTGATGCTTTTGATGACAAAGCCAATGAAAAAGCAGGTTATGATAAAAATCCGCTGGAAGATGAAAGTTTGAAAAGTTATAATCTGATCGCTGCTCCTATAAGCATGCTTTCATGGGAAACTGTGAAAGATATGGGCGTTGATCTGAAGACATCAAACAAAGCAAGGAATGTTTTTGCATTGGGAATTGCCTATTATCTTTTCAATCGTGACTTCAAAACCACAGATGAATTTTTTGAAAAGAAATTCAAGAAAAAACCACAAATGATCCCGGTAAATAAAGCTTTGCTGAGAGCAGGTTTTAATTATGCCGATACGCTGGAAGTGATTCATTCTACTTTTAAAGTTTCGCCTTTCAAAAAAGCGGAAAAAGGCAGATACAGAAATATTACCGGTAATGTTGCCACAGCATGGGGATTGCTTGCAGCAGCTGAAAATTCAGGACGTCCATTGTTCCTGGGTTCATATCCTATCACCCCTGCCACTGAAATCCTGATGGAACTTGCACTTCACAAATCTTTAGGTGCAAAAGTTTTTCAGGCTGAAGATGAAATTGCAGGTATTTGTTCTGCTATTGGTGCCAGCTATGCAGGCTCTATGGCATGTACCACAACATCGGGACCGGGTTTTTCATTAAAATCAGAAGCTATCGGTCTTGCTGTAATGACTGAATTGCCATTGATAATCGTGAATGTTCAGCGTGGCGGTCCTTCAACAGGATTACCGACAAAATCTGAGCAATCAGATTTGCTGCAGGCATTGTATGGCAGAAATGGCGAAGGCCCTGTGATCATTGTTGCAGCAGCAAGTCCCGGCGATTGTTTTTATGCCGCTTATGATGCAGCAAAACTTTCAATGGAACACATGACTCCTGCAGTTTGCCTTACTGACGGATATATCGGACAAGGTTCGGAAGTTTTCAAAATTCCTAAAGTGAAAGATCTTCCTGAAATACATCCGCCGATTGCAGAAGCTAATGACACCAACTATAAACCTTACAGAAGAGATGCAGAAACGCTCGTAAGGAAATGGGCGATCCCGGGAACTGAAGGATTGCGCCACAGAATAGGAGGACTTGAAAAAAGTGACATCATTGGTAACGTTTCAACTGATCCGATGAACCATCAATTGATGTGTGAATATCGCGAAAAGAAAGTTGAGAAAGTTGCTGATTTTATTCCACTGCAGAAGGTGGAAGGCGAAGCAAAAGGCGATCTGTTGGTAGTTAGCTGGGGCGGTACTTATGGCTCAGTTTATACAGCAGTGAAAGAAATGCAGAACGAAGGAAAAAGCATCAGTCTTGCGCATTTCAGAAATATCTGCCCGTTGCCAAAGAATACAAAAGAAATTTTCGGCAATTTCAAAAAGATCATCGTTCCTGAATTAAACCTTGGTCAGTTTGTAAAATACCTGAAAATAAATTTCCCTGAATTCAAGTATAACCAGTTTAATAAAATTCAGGGTTTGCCGTTTATGGTAAATGAATTAAAAGAAGCGTTTAATAAAATATTGGAGGAGAAATAAAAATGGAAGAAAATTTGACTGTTGAAAGATCAAGAGTGCCGCTGTCGAAAGAAGATTTTGTTAGCGACCAGATGGTAAAATGGTGCCCGGGTTGTGGCGCACATGCGATACTGTCTTCTGTAGCCAATGTTTTTCCGAAGATAGGCTATAAGAAAGAAAATTTTATGCTGGTTTCGGGCATAGGCTGTTCCTCACGTTTTCCATACTATGTGAACACTTACGGTTTTCATAGTATTCATGGTCGTGCCAACCCGCTTGCAACCGGTGTAAAATTGGCTAACCCGCATTTGAGTGTGTGGGTTGCTACCGGCGACGGCGATTCAATGGCTATCGGTGGAAACCATTTTATTCATATCATTCGCCGCAATGTGGATTTGAATATTATGCTTTTCAATAACCAGATTTACGGTTTAACCAAAGGCCAGTATTCACCAACAACTGCAATGGGAACTATAACCAAAACTTCACCACAGGGAACCATTGAACATCCGTTCAATTGCGGCGAACTGGTGCTTGGAGCACAGGGAACATTCTTTGCAAGAGTGGTTGATACAAACCCGAAATTAATGACCGAAGTAATGTTTGAAGCTGCAAAGCATGATGGCACTTCAGTTGTTGAAATACTTCAGAATTGCGTGATCTATGCTGAAGGTGTACATGATTACATCACTTCGAAAGAAGTCAGGGAAGATGCTCAGTTGATACTGAAAAACGGCGAGCCTATGATCTTTGGAAAGAACAAAGACAAAGGGATCCGTCTTAAAGGTACACGTCTGGAAGTTGTACAACTTGGCGTAAACAGTATCACGGAAGACGATCTTCTTGTACATGATCAGTACGAACAGGACCCCGGAATCCATCTGATGCTTGCAAAAATGGCGCCTCCTCTGTATCCTGTTGCATTGGGTGTGATCAGATCGGCATTGTTCCCAACTTATGATGACATGGTTGAAGAACAAATCAGAAAAGCCAAAGCTACATCACCTATTAAATGTGTTGATGACCTGCTGAACAGCGGCGAGACCTGGGTGATAAAATAAACTTATTTCACAATAAAGATCTCCACCTTACTACTTAAACAAACAGGTAGTGGTGGAGATTTTTTTTATCTTTACACCAAACTTCTTTTCCTGAAATTTATTATGAACACTGATCATTTGTTAGAGAAAGCTACACGACTTGAATTTCTTTCATTGGAAGAAGGCTTGTTACTTTACAAGAAAGCTTCAACAGGAGAACTGATGTTTGTGGCAAACGAATTAAGGAAACAGAAAGTTCCGGGGAATAAGGTAACATGGATGATTGATCGCAACGTGAACATCACTAATGTCTGCATTTCGGGATGTAAATTTTGTAATTTTCATTGCTCTCCAAAAAGCAAGCGGGCTTATATCACCTCCATGGATCAATACATTCAGAAGATTGATGAAATGAAAAAACTCGGAGGAAATCAACTGCTATTGCAGGGAGGCATGCATCCTGATCTGGGTTTGGATTATTACATTTCTCTTTTTTCTGAGTTGAAAAAAGTTTATCCCAACATCAAACTTCATGCATTGGGTCCCCCTGAAATTGTCCATCTCAGCAGGCTGAGTGGATCAGATTATGCAACAGTACTGAATAAACTCAGAGAGGCAGGGCTTGATTCTTTGCCGGGTGCAGGAGCCGAGATTTTATCTGACAGAGTTCGGCAGTTGGTTTCGAAATACAAATGCAACACTTCCGAATGGCTGGATATGATGAAGACTGCGCATCAGATGAACATGACAACGTCAGCAACAATGATGTTTGGCCACATTGAAACGGATGAGGAAAGAATCAATCATCTGGTATTGCTGAGAAATTTGCAGAGTAAAAAACCTGCCGGCTCAAAAGGGTTTTTAGCTTTTATTCCATGGCCATTTCAGGATGAGGGAACAGTATTGCGAAAACGACTTGGTGTGATGAATAAAGTCACAGGCGAAGAGTACATCCGCACCATAGCAATAAGCAGGATCATGCTGTCGAATTTTGATAATATACAGGCTTCATGGCTGACTGTGGGAAAGGAAACCGCACAACTTTGTCTTCATGCAGGAGCCAATGATTTTGGTTCAATCATGATCGAAGAAAATGTTGTTTCAACAGCAGGAGCAAATTATAAATTTGATGCAAATGGCATACAAAATGCTATTCGGGAAGCAGGATTTATAGCACAACAAAGAAACCAGGAGTATGAATATCCTGATGAAAATGCAATTTAAATTTGCACTTGTTTTTTCAATTGTTTATTGAGCAAGCTTGTTTTAATTGTTCCCAAAAACATCACATCTTTTTGCCAAATCTTTTGATCATAGCCGAAGCATCTGCATTACCAAATGAAAATGATTTTTTAACATATCCATCGAGATTATCAACGGTTTCTGATCAAATCAATATTTTAAATAATCAGCTGAATTGTGGCATTTTGTCACAGTTTAAAATAGGCTGGTTGTTCAATAGATTGTATCCTACAAATAACACTATGGCGGATTGCTCTTTTTAACTTGGATATTGGCGATATTTGTTATAAATTTGTCAAACCAAAATTTGCCTGTATGAATCAAGCACATCATTACTTGATGGAAATATTAAAGACATTTTACGAATTCATTTTCCCGGAATAAGGGCAGATTTACACTCTCCTTTTTTTACAAAAATTTAACTATATGAAAAGATTTATGCCTGCTACTGTCAGATTATGTATTATCAATAACAAAGTTTTTGCTTTCCTTTTGATCTTATTTTTCACTGCAAATTATTGGGCTATTGGGCAAACAATATTGCTTCCACAAAACTTTGTTTCTTCTCAAGCAAGTTCTCCAAAATATTTTAATAGTAACGTTGTAATTTATGGTGATAAAAGTATAGAGGCATCTATAAGTAGTTATAGCAACTCTGTTATTTTCGATTTTAGAGTTGGAACAAGTTCTATTGTTCCTGATTCAAATCAACAAAATTTAAGACTTAAATCTCTGGGCAATTCTCAATCTAATCCTATCAATGCAGGTACAATTTCTTGCACACCCTATACAAATACTGCAAACTTTCACGCTGGTTTTACCAACAATTATCCTGGTACTTCCCTTGATCCTGATTATGGCTCACCAACTGATATAAGTCCTGTCGAATGGTATTCTTTTTACGTACCGGTTCCGGGTTACATTAGTATGGGAACGTGCGGTACAAATTGGGATACTTATTGCCACCTCTGGGATGGTACGAATGAGCTTGCATACAATGATGATAATGGCTCTGTATGTGCAGGAAGTTCCGCATCAATAATTTATAATTTCTCCACAATTGGGACGTACTACTTTATTCCATTGCCTTTTGATACCAATGTTTATGGAAATAATGGGAATATTATTACAACTATTGTTTATACAACACCTACCAAGACCGGGGCAGGAATTACCGGTACTGCTGCACAATGTCCTGGAGTATCAGGAGTAACTTATACTGTGCATGGAGTTAATTATGCTACATCCTACACGTGGACTGTTCCAACCGGATGGACAATTACAGGTGGGCAAGGGACAACAACAATAACCGTTACAACAGGAGGTGCAGGACAAGGTGGGACTATAAGTGCTAAACCTTATAACAATTGTGCTACAACCACTGCTGTCAATTTGGCTGTTACAATAAGTCCAATTGCAAGTATAACCGGTGTATCCGGAACAAGTCCTATATGTGTAAATGCAACTGCTACATACACCACAAGTGGTGTTGTATTGGGAGGAGGAACCGGTGCCTGGAGTAGTGATGGTACCACCATTGCTACTGTTAATGCTACTGGAGTAGTAACAGGAGCCGCTATTGGAAGTTGCCATATAATTTATACAATTACCGGAGGTTGTGGTGGAACAGTATCCGCACAGCAGGTAGTTTCAGTAACATCCGGAGTCACCGCAGGAACAGTCAGCGGCACCACACCAGTTTGTATAGGAGCAACCCCTACCTACACCATGACCGGTGGAACAGCAGGAGGTAGCTGGAGCAGCACTGTACCTGCTGTGGCATCTGTATCTGTTACAGGAGTTGTAACAGCTCTTACTTCCGGAACTTCAGATATCACCTATACAGTCAATGCAGGCTGTGGCAGCCCTGTATCTTCACACCAGACGATCACAGTAAATGCAAATGTTACCGCAGGAACAGTCAGCGGGACAACTCCTGTTTGTATAGGAGCAACACCTACCTACTCCATGGCCGGAGGCACCGCAGGTGGCAGCTGGAGCAGCACCGTACCTGCCGTTGCGACAGTAAACGCTACAGGAGTAGTAACAGCAGTATCAGCAGGAACTACAGATATCACCTATACTGTCAATGCAGGCTGTGGCAGCCCTGTATCTTCACACCAGACGATCACAGTAAATGCAAACGTTACCGCAGGAACAGTCAGCGGAACAACACCTGTTTGTATAGGAGCAACACCTACATACACCATGGCCGGAGGCACTGCAGGAGGTAGTTGGAGCAGCACAGTACCTGCTGTGGCGACAGTAACCGCTACAGGAGTAGTAACGGCAGTGTCAGCAGGAACTTCAGATATTACCTACACTGTAAGTACAGGCTGTGGAAGCCCCGTATCTTCACACCAGACCATCACAGTAAATGCAAACGTCACCGCAGGAACAGTCGCTGGAACAACCCCTGTTTGTATAGGAGCAACACCTACATACACCATGACTGGTGGAACAGCTGGCGGTAGCTGGAGCAGCACTGTTCCGGCAGTAGCGACAGTAAACGCCACAGGAGTAGTAACGGCAGTATCAGCAGGAACTTCAGATATAACCTATACTGTAAGTTCAGGTTGTGGCAGCCCTGTATCCTCACACCAGACCATCACCGTCAATGCGAGTGTTAACGCAGGAACAGTCGCTGGAACAACCCCTGTTTGTATAGGAGCAACACCTACCTACACCATGACCGGTGGAACAGCCGGCGGCAGCTGGAGCAGCACCGTACCTGCAGTAGCGACAGTAACCGCCACAGGAGTAGTGACAGCAGTTTCAGCAGGTACTTCAGATATTACTT
>CAISZK010000076.1 GCA_903889915.1 uncultured Bacteroidota bacterium | reverse complement strand
GTAACTGCGATCTCACAACCAATGGTAGGATCAGCATAGACATAGCGCGAATTACAGTCAGTTGTCAGGACAAGCGCTTTGTTTGTTCCTTTTACGTTTACAATTGCAGCATCTGAAGGAGCATTTGTGCTCATGTTCTTTGTGCCGACCATGGTATCATATTGCTCCGTGATCCAGCGTTTGGAGGCAATAGATGGAAGTTGCAACAGAAAATCAGCAACCTCTTTTATGTTCTCCGGTTCTTTAACACTCTCTATTTTGAATTCTTTTGTCTTTGCATAATAGGCAGGTTCTTTGTATTCCCTTTGATAAATCGGTGCACCACCACCAAGCACCAATGATTCGGCAGGGACATCAGCAACAAGTTCGCCATGCCAGTAATAAACCAGCCTTTCACCGGTAACAACTTCGCCGATCTGAACACAGTTGAGGTCCCATTTATCAAAAATCTTTTCAACTTCTCCTTCCCTGCCCTTTTCAACGATCACCAACATCCTTTCCTGCGATTCAGAGAGAAGAATCTCCCAAGGCTCCATGTTTTCCTGTCGTAAAGGAACTTTGTCAAGCCAGATAATCATTCCGTGCTCGCCTTTTGCTGACATCTCGGATGTGGAACAAATAATGCCGGCAGCGCCCATATCCTGCATGCCAACTACTGCTCCTGTTTTAATGATTTCGAGAGAAGCTTCCATCAGGAGTTTTTCCTGGAAAGGGTCGCCAACCTGCACTGAAGGCAGTTTCTCAGATGTTGATTCAGATATATCAGCCGAAGCGAAGGTAGCTCCATGAATACCATCTTTTCCAGTTGATGAGCCAACGATGAACACAGGGTTTCCTGCACCTTTTGAAGTTGCTGAAACCACCATACCTTCTTCGACAATACCAACAGACATGGCATTCACCAAAGGATTCACATTATAACAATCATCAAAATAAACTTCGCCGCCAACAACGGGAACTCCAAAAGCATTGCCATAGTCGCCAATTCCTTTTACAATACCTTTCATCAGCCACTTTGTACGATCAAGGTCAACATTGCCGAAACGCAGAGAATTTAATTGTGCAATAGGTCGTGCACCCATTGTAAATATATCACGGTTAATACCACCCACTCCTGTTGCAGCGCCCTGGTAAGGTTCAATTGCGGAAGGATGATTGTGAGATTCAATTTTAAAACAGCAACCAAGGCCTTCACCAATATCAACCAATCCTGCATTTTCTTCACCGGCTTTTGCAAGCATGTGAGGACCGTCTTTAGGTAATGTTTTTAGCCAAAAGATTGAATTTTTATAGGAACAATGTTCCGACCACATCACTGAATAGAGACTAAGTTCAGTAAAGTTAGGAGTGCGTCCCAGGATTTGTTTTATTTTTTCGAATTCTTCAGGTAATAAGCCCAGTTTCTCAGCTGTTTCGAGAGTAACCTCAATAGATTTTTTTGCCATTGCAATAAATGTTTGTAATTGGAGCAAATGTAATCAACTAAAATGATTGTTGAGAAAAATGAAATACAATTTTATTAACAAGTGGGAAAAGCTGAAGAAAATAAAAGCTCAGAAGATAATCACGATCAAATATCTTCAGGGTATTTTGGTTTATACCATTTCTGTGCAATGAATGTTGGAATGATGGCGCTTGCAACAACCACACCAACCAGTACTGAATATTGCACCTGATCAATAAAACCGGCTTGTAATCCGAACATACTTGAAATAGTACCAAAGGTTAATCCGGTGCTCATAAGTAATGTGGTGTACATGCTGTCGCCGGGCATAAATTTTTTGGCAAAGAACCAAACACCGGCAAATTTTGCAAATATTTTCATGAAAAATAAAATTGCGAAAATGCCGAGAGCCGAAATAATGAGAGGCACTGAAATTTTCATTCCTCCAACAATAAAAAAAATGGGGGTGATCATGGCATAAGCCACAGTTCGAAGTTTTCGACCTATATTGTGTGTTCTTCTTTGCTCTTTGAAATGCTTCGACATCAACATGCCTAACACAAAGGCAGGAAGAATTGCCTGCCCGTCGCC
>CAISZK010000075.1 GCA_903889915.1 uncultured Bacteroidota bacterium | reverse complement strand
TCAACCAACCCATACCTGAACCACAGATCAGTAAAATATTTTGATTCCAAAACTTCGAAAGGTTCATCAAAAAGAAACTCATCAAACTTCTTTGAATTTTCGAATATCCCCAACCTGTATTTTCTTGTAAATTTCATATCTTCGGAATCATGCGGAAGGTCAATGAAGTTATAAGGTTCCCATGCCGTAGGATTTTCCTTTATAAAGTTCCTCAGCTTGTAGAATTGTTTTGCAAAGTTGATGCATTGGGTTTCTTTTGGCCTTTTCGTACTTTGAGATTATTTGTTATTTTTTTTCTGAAATGTCTTTCCATTCAAAAATCTTTCTACTTTTGAACTGCTCAAATTAAATGATGTACCTCGTTTACATATTAACCTTACCCGTCAAACTCGTATTCCTCAACATCAAGGAACGCGACAGGTATTCCTGTTAGTATTTATCACCATTACAATTTAATCTTTTCAATTGCAATTGCGCCATAGGCTTGATATTGCAAAGGGAGACTTAATAAAAAATAATTTAATAATTTAGTATTTTAAACTCATTTAAAATGATAACAGAACAATTGATCAACCCGCGAAGCATAGCTGTAATAGGCGGATCAAACACACTTGGAAAGGCAGGAGGAAAGGTTCTTTACAATCTGAAGGACGGACACTTTAAAGGAAATATTTATGTTGTAAATCCCAAAGAGCCGGAAGTGCAGGGATTGAAAGCCTATGCTGAAGTGAAGGATCTTCCGCAGGTTGACCTTGCTATTATTGCAATTGCTGCTAAATATTGTGTTGAAACAGTTGAAATCCTTGCCCACCAGAAAGACACAAAAGCATTCATTATTTTATCTGCCGGTTTTAGCGAAGAAAGCGAAGAAGGAGCAAAGCTGGAAAAACAGATCGTAGAAATTATTAATGGTGTCAAAGGCTCGCTTATTGGCCCTAACTGCATAGGATTCCTGAATTCCAATTATAGCGGGGTTTTTACAACTCCTATTCCAAAACTCGATCCGATGGGTTGTGATCTGATCTCCGGTTCAGGTGCAACGGCAGTGTTTATCATGGAAGCAGGCATGCCAAAGGGATTAACATTTTCCAGTGTTTATTCTGTGGGCAACTCGGCACAGATGGGCGTTGAGGAGGTGTTGAAATTCATGGACGAAAATTTTGATCCTGCAAAGAACACAAGCGTGAAGTTGCTTTATATTGAAAACGTCAAGAAACCTGACATGCTCTTGAAACATGCATCATCGCTTATCCGCAAGGGATGCAGAATCGCAGCCATCAAATCGGGTTCGTCGGACGCAGGTAGCCGTGCAGCCTCATCGCATACCGGTGCTCTTGCCAGTCCTGATGCTGCTGTTGAATCCTTATTCCGCAAGGCTGGAATTGTAAGATGTTACAACAGGGAAGAACTTACAACAGTTGCATCTGTCTTTATGCACAAAAAACTTGAAGGGAAAAATATTGCAATAATAACCCATGCAGGAGGACCGGCAGTGATGCTTACCGATGCTTTATCAAACGGTGGGCTGAATGTGCCTCATATAGAATCGCCGAAATCAAAAGAACTATTGGAAAATCTTTTTGCAGGATCATCAGTAGCAAATCCTATAGACTTCCTTGCAACAGGTACCGCCGAACAATTGGGCAGGATCATTGATTATTGTGAAAATGATTTTTCAGAAATTGACGCTATGATAGTCATCTTTGGCAGCCCGGGTCTATTCGATGTGTTTGATGTTTACAAGCTTCTTGACCAAAAAATGAAAAGTTGTAAAAAACCAATCTTCCCGGTGTTGCCGTCAATCATCAATGCAGGTAAAGAAATTGAAGACTTCCTTTCACACGGAAGAATTAATTTTCCTGAAGAATGTGCATTGGGAAATGCTCTTTCGAAAATATATTTTACTCCTCATCCTGCACCTGAAAAAATTGAATTACCCATTATTGATAATGAAAAAATTCGTAAGGTAGTTGATGCTGCAGGGAATGGTTACCTGTCACCTGAAGGTGTGCAGTCATTGCTTGATGCAGCCGGTATTCCACGGGCTGGCGAAATGGTGGTTACTACTAAAGATGGTGCACTGTTGGCTGCAAAGAAACTTGGCTTCCCGGTTGTAATGAAAGTGGTGGGACCTGTTCACAAATCTGATGTTGGCGGTGTGGTGTTGAATGTGAAAGACGAAGACACCGTTGGAAAAGAGTTTGAAAGAATGATAAAAATAAAAGATACGACAGCCATCCTTATCCAGCAAATGCTTTCAGGAACGGAATTATTTGCAGGCGCTAAGAGAGAAGAAAAGTTCGGTCACATGATACTTTGCGGACTGGGCGGCATCTTTATCGAAGTGCTGAAAGATGTCAATTCAGGTCTTGCACCTTTGACGAAAGAAGAAGCTTCGAAGATGATAAAGTCATTGAAAAGCTACAAGATCATTCAGGGTGTTCGCGGACAGGAAGGAGTAAATGAGGAAATATTTACTGATATTATTGTCAGATTATCCGCACTTGTTACTGTCGCACCTGAAATTTTTGAAATGGATATTAACCCCTTGCTCGGCAGGAAAGACAGAGTGTTTGCTGTTGATGCAAGAATAAGAATAGAAAAATAACAAAAAAGTTTGTGGTTTGTAGTTTGTTGTTAGTTGTTGCAGAACTTTGAACAACTACGAACCACGAACCACAAACTACAAACAGTATAAACGTTTTAAACTCTTCACACATGTCATGTTTTATAGAAATAGTTGAATCGAAAGCCGGAAGCAAATTTATTTTGCAAGGCAACGAAGCTTTTGCTTTGGGAGTTGTTCATGCAGGTTATCATGCAGCCGACGGATATCCCGGAACACCAAGCACTGAAGTGATTGATAAATCCCTGAAACATGTTCAGGACAGGATGATCGTTGGATGGTCAGTGAACGAAGCTACCGCAGTAGGTGTAGCAGTCGGGCATTCTATTGCAGGTTCTGATGTTGTAGTCACGATGAAGATCCCCGGCGTATTTCAGGCTGGTGATGTTATTTCAACATCTGCTTTCTACACTGCAGAAGCCGGTGCACTGGTGATCTATGCTGCCAGTGATTATGTTCCTTCGAGCACACAACATGTGATTGATTCACGACATTTCTTTAGTTCTGCCCGCCTGCCGGTGATAGAACCAAGGAATCATCAGGACATGTATGATGCTGCATGGATAGCTGCCGATATGAGCAGGAAATTCAGAACTCCTGTAATTATTCTTGCATCAGGAATACTCGCTCATTCCGAAGCATTGGTGGTGACAAGAGAACCTAGGAAAATTGAGAAACGTCCATTGCCTGAAAATCTTCATAAATGGATGCTGATGCCCGGAATTGCAAGAGTCAATTATAACAAGGCAACACAGGAACGTATTCCACAAATTCAGGCATGGCTTGAGAATTCGGAATTGGTTACAGAAGAAACGGGCAGCGAAGATTGGGGAATTATTCTCAGCGGGGAAAGTGAAATTATTGTCAAAGAAGCATTGCAAAACATAGAAAAGAAGCCTGCTATTCTTTCACTGGGGATGTGCTATCCTTTGCCAAAGGAAAGGATCAAAGCTTTTGCTTCAAAAATCAAAGGAAAACTTTTCGTTTTTGAAGATGGTGATAGGTATCTTGAAAACCATATCCAACTCCTCTCTATTCCTGTTATTGGAAAAGAAGAAAACAGTATCATCACTGACTGGACGCCATTGATGGTGATTGAACAATTATCAAAACATCTGGATATAACTTACGAGATCACAAAAAAAGATATTGAAGTAAAACCACTCAACAGACCACCGGCTATTTGTCCGGGATGTCCTTACAGAGCTTTTGCTTTAACGGTAAATAAACTAAAGAAAAAGCAAAAGATTTATGCTGCATTCGGCGATATTGGCTGTTCAACTTTGTTGCATTTTCTGAGCGCACTCGATACTGTTTGTTGCATGGGCGCTTCGGATACTTTAAGACAAGGATTTGTTTTGTCACGTCCTGATTATGCTGCGAAAACCATCAGTATTATTGGCGATTCCTGTGAATGTCATTCAGGTCTTGACGCTACAAGAAACGCTATCTTCAGACAAACTGCCGGAGTGAAAGTGATACTTGATAATTCTGTAACTGCTATGACCGGTGGACAACCTGCTCCAAGCAGTGCTGCAAATCTTGCAGGTGCTCCCAACACTTTTAAATTAAGACGTGCAGTAGAAGCTGAAGGCGGAAGGATGGTTGTTGTTGACTCATACAATCTGAAAGAAGTTGACAAAGCGCTTACAGAAGCTTTGGTTGAAGCAGAAAAGGGAGTATTCACTACATTGATCCTTGAAGGCGCCTGCATTCATGAGGTGGAGAATAAAAACAAAGTGAGAAAAATCAGCAGGAATTATGATGTGTGCACCCGCTGTTTCCGTTGTGATATTTGTCCGGGAGTTGAATTTGATGTTGAAAAGAAACCTCATTTCACAAGTCTTTGTTCAAATTGCGGTGGTTCCACTCCTGTGTGTATGCAGCGTTGTCCTTTTGGAGCTATCATTTATGATGATGAAGCAATAAAGAAAAATGTAGTTCCTAAATTTGAAAAAGTTGAAGAAATAAATGTTCCGGTTGATAGCAATTTTCAGTTACCGGACTCTCTCAGGCTTGCTATAAGAGGCATTGGCGGACAGGGAAATTTATTTTTCGGTAAAGTTCTTTCTGAAGTGATACTGCGCACACCTTATGCTGAAACCAACATCATCAAAGGCGATACTCATGGGATGGCGCAGTTGGGAGGACCAGTGATTTCAACATTCAGTTGTGGCGAAGTATTCTCGCCAATATTGTCACCGGCATCTGTGGATGTGTTGATAGTAATGGAAATTAGCGAGGTGTTGAGACCCGGATTTCTTGAATTGCTGAAACCAAATGGCACTGTGATCTTCAATAATTTTAAGGTGCTGCCGGATAATGCAAAAAAAGAAGATTATCCGGACGTGAATAAAATATTTGAGGTCCTGAAAGACTATCGGATCATTACGATGGATGCAAATAAAGTTGCAGCCGATCTTGGTGACAGCGCTGGTAAAACAGCCAATGTTGTTGTTCTTGGATTGTTATCAACGATTGAACCATTTAATAAAATCCCAGTCGAAATATGGCTCTCAGCATTGATGGCAATATCACCAGGAGAAAACATCAAAGCTGCAAATAAAATGTCATTTGAGGGAGGAAGAAAAATAAGCAATAATAAAATGAAATAAAAATGAAAATAGTATCCGAAATGCAGGCAACACCCATTAACCGCGATTTGGTTGATGGTGTTTTGAAAGAAAGCGGCGTTACCCAGATTGAAAGAATTTCGATCCGCGAGATTAGGGCAATTATCAACCGTATTGAAAAATTAAGCGGCGAGAAATTTATACGTATGGAGATAGGTACTCCCGGTTTTCCTACCCCTTCCATTGCTATTGAAGCTGAGAAAGCAGCCCTCGATGCAGGAGTGGGATCATTGTATCCTGAGATTGATGGAATCCCTGTTTTGAAAAATGAAATTTCACGTTTTATTAAAAACTTTCTCGATGTTGACATTGAACCTGCCCATTGCATTCCCACTGTAGGCTCCATCAATGGCGCTTTTGCAGCCTTCATGGTAACAGGAAGAATGGATGCAAAAAAAGACACCGTATTGTTTATTGATCCGGGTTTCTCCGTCCACAAACAACTCGTAAAAATGATCGGGCTTAAACAGGAACGCTTTGATGTGTACGAATTCCGCGGAGATAAATTAAAAGACAAGCTCGAATCTTATCTTGAGAAAGGAAATATTTGCTCGATACTCTATTCAAATCCTAACAACCCTTCGTGGATTTGTTTTAATGAAGAGGAGTTGAAGACCATCGGCGATCTTGCAAACAAATACAACGTTGTCGTTGCTGAGGACCTTGCCTATTTCGGGATGGATTTCCGCAAAGATCTATCAAAACCCGGTGTGCCTCCTTTTCAGGCTACGGTTGCAAAATACACCAATAATTACATCTTGCTGATCTCAGCATCCAAGGCTTTCAGTTATGCCGGACAACGTATAGGAATGTGTGCAATTTCTGATACACTGTTTCATTCTGAACACAAAGACCTTTTGCAGTTTTATCCTACCGCATCTTTTGGACATTGCCTTGTGCAGGGCACTGTTTATGCCACCACTGCGGGCACAGCACATTCGCCACAATACGGACTTGCTGCTTTGCTCACAGCAGTGAACGATGGTTGCTACGACTTTGTTGGCGCAAACCGCGAATATGGTGAAAGAGCCAAGATCCTGAAGAAAATTTTCACCAACAATGGTTTTAAGATCGTTTACGATATGGATATTGATGTGCCCATAGCAGACGGCTTTTATTTCACAGTTTCTTATCCCGGATACACCGGCGAAAAACTTTTGATGGAATTGCTTTATTATGGCATCAGCGCAATTTGTCTTTCAATCACAGGCAGCGACAGGACCGAGGGACTGCGTGCATGTGTGTCGCTTATTCAAAGACCGCAATTCAGTGTGCTGGATGAAAGATTGAAGAAGTTTAATGAAAACCATTTGGCTGAAAATAAAAATTGATGATTGAGTGTTGGCCTGAATGGCTAACAATTATTATTGCTGATTTTATTTGACTTTAAAACCCTTGTTTTTTCAGGGGTTTTAAAATAATTGGATAGCAGCGGACGAAGGCAGTCAGATTTTTGTTTCTTTTTTTTTAATTTCTCTGATCTTGTTTTCTCCGCTGTTTTTTTATTTGATCAAAATCATTTTCCTTTGTTGAAGTCAATTTCAGTAATAGTTCTAGCTATGAAAAAAGCTTTAATTATAATTATCCAAGACATTATTTCACTGAAGTACGTCCCGAAATTTCAGGATTACGAACATACGAACTACGAAAGCTGCGATTGATTCGTACTTCGATGAAATGGTATCTTGAATGTTTAACGTTTTTAAATTAATCTCTATGAAAAAAACCATCGTTCTTTTAGTTGTCATTTGTGTTTATGCCTTTTCTTTTATTGAAGCCAAATGCAGCATTCCCGATCACATTACCCTAACATGGGCCGACGATCCGCACACCACGCAAACTATTACATGGAGAACAAGTATCAATGAAATCAAAGGGGAAGTTTGCTATACAAATATTGAAGATTCTGCAAATTTTGAAGCTAAAAAAATTGTTGTAAAACAAGACAGTTCGTCAATATTCAAAACGGATGTCGGAACTTGGGAATTACATACGCTGACAATAAAAGGTCTTAAACCGGGCAAAACTTATTGCTACAAGGTTGGCTTTGGAAAAAACCGTAGCATTATGAATACATTTACCACCGAGGCAAATGATGCAAAGAGTTTCAGGTTTCTCGTTTTTGGCGACAGCCAGACAGGCAATGCAAAAGACACCAGTTATACAGTGTTTGGCAAGACCATTAACAATGCCTTCAAATCAAATCCTGCTGCAAAGTTCTTTATCAATATGGGCGATCTTGTTGAAGTTGGCGGGTTTTATAGGCATTGGAATAACTGGTTTGAGGCTGCCAAAGATGTGATGGACAAAATACCTGCCATGCCGGTTTTGGGAAATCATGAAACTTTTAAAGACACCATGATGGGCAATGGGAAACCAATTTATTTTATCCGCCAATTCAAGGTTCCTCAGCAAAAAGTGCCCGCTGATTTTAAAGGACAAATTTATTCTTATGATTACGGCGATGTTCATTTTGCTGTTTGGGATAGCCAGATCAAAGAGGAAAAAACAAGCGATGCCGCCATCAATGAAGAACTGGATTGGCTGCGTAAGGATTTGAAAAGTACTGACAGAAAATGGAAAGTGCTGCTGTTTCATAAGCCGCCATATTACAATAGCCCGACCAGGTCAAACGACAAACTGAAAGCCCTGTTGCAGCCAATCATTGATTCGAACCATGTTGACATTGTTCTGAACGGACATGATCATAGCTTTTCGTGGACTTATCCCATAAAGGCCGACACGTTTGTGGCAACGCCATCGCAGGGCACCATTTATTTTGTCACCGGAAGAAGCGGCAAAAAAGGCTATGGCAGCATGGTTGCGAAAGTTTGGAATGCATATTTTTATAACCCTGTGGATATGCCCAATTATATCGTTGCGGAAGCAAGCAGTGATCAATTCAAATTAATGCTCTTCAGGCAGGATGGGACGCCGCTCGATACCTGCATTATTGACAAATCAAAGGATGCTCTTTACAAAGGGACTGTCAGCATCAAATTGCCGGAAGGGTATAAAGAGCCTACGATTGTTTCGTTTGGCATTCCATTAAAATCTGAAAAAGCAGAGTTTTTAAATAAGAAATGGTATTTCGCCGAAGATGTTTTGACAAAGTATAGTGGATACACTTTGAAGGATTATAAGTCAATGAACATGCTCATGTTCTCAAGAGATTCGAGGCATTAAAAATTTCACAAACACTATTTGTTTCTCATAGTGGATGCCTTCACAAAATTGATTTTTTTTCACCACATAGACATATAGAAACATAGGATTCACATAGGTCTTTCTGTTTCGTTTCTTTTCAGATGGCTAAAGCCTGACTTCAATAGATTGAAACGAGAAGCATCTATTACAGTTTGTTTCAACAAACTGAAAAAAAAGCAAAAAAGCAATTGACTTTAGTCTCATCCGTAATGACTCTTATTTCAAACACCTGTCAGTGATGGCACGCGTTTCAACCATACAATGGCGCTCGTTTTAAATGCGTGCCCCCACAAATTTCTAATTTCAAATTTCAAATTTCCAATCCCCCCCACAATTTTCCTCTTTTTATTCTTTATTTTTTTTTCATCCTTAATGCATTTTATAGAAAAAATAAGTCAAAAAAAATTATTAAAAAACCTTTGAAATCCCTTTGTGATATTAATGTTTAAGTATATTTAGTGTATCAGAATCAAACGCTATATATCCTATAAAATTGGTTGCATAAGATTAAAATGAAAATATTATTTTCAAAAAACATGTGTATTTAATAAAATTTAATTATCTTTGTCCCGAAATTATTTTAATAAAAATTTCAGATCGTTTACCGGATTTATTTCAAACAAATTTTTATTAATTGAAATTTTATTTTGAACAGCGTTCTTTGAAACTTTTATTATTATCAATTTTTACCTTGCATTAGTTCCACAATGCGGGCAAAAATCACAGGAACATGAGGTGAAAAATCAAAAATCAGTCCGTGGAGTCCACGGGAATGAATGATTAAATCAAACCCTGTCCGTGTAGTTCACCGGACATAAATTATTAAATCAAACCTTGTCCGTGGATTCCACGGACACAAATTGTAAAAACAAATCATGTCCGTAGAACTACACGGGAATGAATTGTAAAATCAAAACACTGTCCGTGGATTCCACGGACACAAATTGTAAAATCAAATCATGCCCATTGAAATTCGGACATGAATAAACAATTACAACAAAGAAGTAATTTGCAAATAATCAATTCAATAATAATTACTCATTCAATGTTTAACCTTTAAAAATAAAAATTTATGACTTTTAAAAGACAATGGATTTACATCAACAATCCTTTTCTGGATATCATTAATTTCAAAAAAATGGATGATATTGGAAAATTTACAACATCAGCTCTTCTGGCTGAACCAACAGATCCCGACATTACCCACATGACGGATATTTTAGTGCCGGTTTACAAAGCTTACAATATTCAATATGTAGCTTATAAAAGTGGCATAGCTAATCAAAAAGGCTCAACACGTGCTTTTGAAACGTATCTTAAGGATTTATCTTCAAAAGCAGGTTCGTGGGATGTTGAAGTCAGGCACATTTACCCTGTCAAATCTGATAATTACTTGCGTTTGATGCCTTACAGGGTTCGCCCTTTTCAAACAGGCACCTACCAGGAAAGGTTGAATGCAATAAGTGGTTTATTGCTTCGGATTGGTGATGATGAAAGTCTTGCCGATCTGAAAACTCTTATTCAGACTTTTTATGATGGTATGCTTACTGCACGCAACAATCAACTGACAAAAGAAGGTTTGGTTAAAAATTATTCCGATGCACTTGAAGCAAAACGCATTGATCTTGCCAAGAATATGTTTAAAGTGCATGGACTCCTGATAACAAAATTTTTCAATAACCCTGATGACATTGCACGTTTTTATGACTTTACCAAGCTGAGAAACTATTATAAAAAGGCTGATGATATGCCTGATGTTGGCATGAATATCAAGTTGCATCCGGGCGAAATAAGGCTGGTTCCTTTGCGCATTACCCGTGGCGAAGTTTGGTTGTTTGTAAATATTGGCAACACACCGGTGAAGCCTTTCCTCTATAGCGAGGATAAAGAACCGAAAGTGCCCGACACTGCGCCAACCATTGAGGATGGTCAAACCCTGCAATTGAAAGCAATGGAAATGGGTGGCCCGGACGATATTTATTTATACATCCAAAACGTGAGCAATGTTGAATCGGGCGAGGTGAACCTTGTGCAAATGAATTAAAAAATGTTTGAAAATAATGTTGCAAAAAAAAACGTCCTGAAGCTTCCGGGCGTTTTTTTTATTTATGTATTTTTATAGGAAACAATTTTTTCCGTACTTTTACAGCATGAAATAAAATAATGATCACAGAGATTAAAATAATTTACAAGGTGATAAATGGATTTTATAAAAATAAAAACCAAGAGCTGGCTAGGTTAAATATAGTTGGAATTGATGCTGGGCGGCTATTGAAGAGTTATGAGGCATTTTAGAAAAAAAGAAAAAACACACAACATGAAATTTCGACTGACAATATTATTTTTATTTGTGACGTCATTTATATTTGCAACGAATATAGACTCGTTATCACATTTTAAAAGATTTCAATTTGCTTTTGAATTAGGTTTACAACAAAGGACATATTTTGGTGATAAATACATCCATCCTTATTTTGATACAACGATGGATCCAGCAATACATTCACCGGATAAGGGAGAGTATGGATTTACATATAGAAATAATATTTCATGGCATACAGGAATACTCATTTATTTCAAACTGAATAAAAAATTTAAAGTGAATAGTGGAATAGAATTCATTAATAGGAGAACCATTTTAACAAGTCCTCCGGACTCTGTAATAAAATATCATACACTATATTCGATAACAAAATATGTTTATAATGACATGTATTTTGAGATTCCATTATTTATTGAGTATACATTGAAAAGATTTAATTTTGGTTTGGGAGGGAATTTCTCCACATTTAGAATAAGTGATAATAGGAATTACAAGATTGACGGTTCTATAATTAATCTTCACTGTAGTTCATATAAAGATGTTTTTTATCCTGGAATTAGATTCTCATACGAATTACCATTGATGAAAAATATTAATTTTAGAATTTATACTGGAGTAGACTGTTTACCCAGTGAAGCAATGAATACAAGTGCGAATGCATTTGATTTTAGATTTGGAATGAATTTGATATTTTAAAAATAATATACCTGTGCATAGTGATTGTATTGCAGACAATGTCGCCAGAAAGTTTTGTGCTTACAAGAAACATAAGAGTGGGTGGTACTGCGGCAATACTATCCTCGTTACCATTCATGCAAAAACAACAATGAAACCAACAGTTTTCAAATTATTTCTCTCCGCAATCCTTCTTTGTTTATGCATGACTTCTTGTAAAAAAAAAGTTGACGAGAATTACAGACCTGAATTTGTCGGTAAATGGCATAGTGACATTCCGGGAGAAGCTTATAATTATATTGGTTTAGAAATTACTGAAAATAGTCAGGCCGATTATATGATTTATTGGGAAGGCAACGCAACTCATCACAAAGGTACTGCCAGGGCAAATGACAACCAACTGAAAATTGGAAGAATATTGTATCTGAAAATTGTTGAGTACCCACACAAGATTGATACTGCAGTAGAAAAACATGGTGCAGAAGGTCCTGATGGCTCATGGAGACTCGCAAATTGGAAAATGACTTTATCAGGAATAAAACCTGAATGGCTGCTGCATTTAAGTTTTTTGACAGATTATTATAAAGCGGATTACTGAAAACAAGGAATGATTAATTTTGCACAAAGTGCAGGAAGATGGCAAAATAAAAACCTGACTTTATTACTTTAGTAACCAAACAATTTTCCTCGCGGAGGCTTAACTTTATTAGTTTATTTCGTGTGGAAACAATGAAGCGGCAGCTGTTGGGAATAGCCTGCCACGGGTGTTTTAGATGTTTGCTTTTATTTTCAGGAAACAAATTTCAGATAATTCTTGCATCCCACAAGTTGATAAATGTGTTTCCGGTGAAAGTAGTGTTCTGTCGGGCAATATAGCGGATAAAATCGGTAAAGCCATTTAGTGGTATTATTCAGGCTTTATAGACCCACGTGTTGTTGTTGTCGAATTCATTTTTTTTTATGAATTTTTGACAATATCTTTGTCTTGAATTTCAAAAGTACCTATTCAGAACACAGGTTCATCATTAAGATAACTCAAAATTGAACGAATAACACTTGTAAATGCATGATGTTAATAAAGCATAATCTCATGAAAAGATGTTTAATAACATCTGCTGTAACGGTCATCTTAAGCATTCAGATTTTTGCCCAGAATCAGAAACAGGATATTGTAAAAAGAGTTTATACTGCTACGAAAGTGGAAGGCGCTCCGCCCGTGATAGACGGGCTTGCCGGCGATTCGGCATGGAACAAAATTTCGTGGGAAGATAATTTTATTCAAAGAGATCCCTACGATAACACCAAACCATCGCAGAACAGTGCTTTCAAAATTCTCTACGACGACAATAATATTTATGCCCTGATCCGTGCATACGACAGCATACCCGAAAAAATTGACAACTGCTTATCAAGGCGTGATGAACAACAAGGCGATTTATTAGCAATTCAATTCGACAGTTATTTTGATAAGCTTACTGCATTCGAATTTGTTGTGAGCGCCGCAGGTGTCAAGTCCGACGGGGTTTTCATCAATGATGGCAATACCGAGGATGTTACCTGGGATCCTATCTGGTATGTGAAAACTACTATTGATAAAGATGGATGGATAGCCGAAATGAAAATACCATTAAGTCAATTGCGATTCGGGAAATCGGAAGAACAAATCTGGGGATTGGAGGTTGTGCGGTTTATTCATAGAAAAGGAGAGTACTCTTGCTGGCAATATATTCCAAAAAATTCCTCGGGCTGGGTTCATAATTTTGGTGAACTACATGGTATGAAAAATATAAAACCAAAAAAGCAGGTTGAGATACAACCGTATGGAGTTGCGAAATACGAAACATTTCAAAAAGAAGATGGCAATCCATTTATGACAGGGAAAAAATCGGGATATCTTTTCGGTATTGATGGAAAGCTTGGCGTTACCAATGATTTGACCCTTGACTATACTATAAATCCGGATTTCGGTCAGGTTGAAGCCGACCCCTCGGTTGTAAATTTAACAGGTTTTGAAACTTACTATCAGGAAAAACGACCTTTCTTTATTGAAGGAAATAATATTTTAAGCTTTCAACTGACATCAGGCGACAGCGGCTATTCAAGTGATAATCTTTTTTATTCAAGAAGAATAGGGCGATCTCCACATTTATATCCAGGCAATTGCGATTACGCTGAAGTGCCCGGAAATACTGCAATATTAGATGCTTTTAAACTAACGGGAAAAACCAAACATGGACTTTCAATAGGCATAATGGAAAGCATGACTCAAAAAGAATTTGCTAAAACTGATATTTCAGGGGTAGCAGGAAAACAAATTGTTGAGCCTTTTACTAATTACAGTGTAAGCCGCATACAGCAAGACTTTAATAAAGGCACTACTCAAATCGGGGCCATGTTTACTTCAACAAACAGAGACCTTACAACACCCGAATTAAAAATCCTGCATAAAGAAGCATATACCGGAGGACTTGATTTTAACCACTTCTGGAAGGACAGAACATATTATGTAAACTTCAAATATCTTTTCAGCGATGTGATGGGAACAAAATCTGCAATAACAAACACCCAAACCTCACCTGTGCATTATTTTCAGAGACCTGATGCAAATTATTTCAAGCTTGACACAAACAGGACAAGTTTATTGGGACAAGGTGGCATTGTTCAGTTCGGCAAAGCCGGGAATAGTCATTGGAGTTATACAACATGGCTTAACTGGAGATCTCCGGGATTAGAGCTAAATGATGTTGGTTATTTACGTACTGCCGATAATATTTTTCAGGTAGTGTGGGTACAGTATAACAAAACCGAGCCTTTCGGGATTTTCAGACAATTAAGCATAAACCTGAATCAATGGACCGGATGGGATTTAGGAGGGCATAACACATTTAGCGGTGGAAATATTAATGTGAACGGGCAATTTAAGAATTATTGGTATTATGGATTTGGTGGCAATATTGATGGCAATAACCGCGATAATTCTATGTTGCGCGGAGGTCCTACAATGAAAACGCCCGGCGACTACAATTGTTTTTTCTCATTGACTACTGATGACAGAAAGAAGATAATAGTGGGTACGTCATATACGCATGTAGGTGGATTTTTAAAATGGATGAGTGATGACAGTTATAATTTAAGCATTGTTTACAAGCCAAGCAATGTGTTTAAATTCACACTCAGTCCGAGTTATGAATTAACAAAATCGCAGTTGCAGTATGTAACAACAACAGATTTTAACAATACTTCAAGATTTACTCTTGCATCATTAGATCAAAACACATTGTATTTTTCTTTCAGGCTTGATTACTGCATTACGCCAAATCTTACTTTGCAGTATTACGGACAACCTTTCATTTCGGCGGGTAAATACAGGGATTTCAAGAATGTTACAAACTCAAAAGCGGATGCATACAATAACAGATTTCACACTTTTACTACTGATGAAATTTCTTATGATGAAAACAATAGCGTTTATAATATTGATGAAAATAAAGATGGCGCAACAGATTATTCATTTTCTAATCCCGATTTCAAAGTGCTTGATTTTATTTCAAATCTTGTGTTGCGTTGGGAATATACTCCTGGTTCAACTTTGTTTCTTGTTTGGTCGCAAAACCGCAGTGGGTTTAATCCTTCCGGAAAATTCAATCCGAAAAATGATATGAGTAATGTTTTTGATGTTTATCCTTTTAATGTTTTTCTGATCAAGTTCTCTTACCGATTTAGGTTTTGAGAGTTATGTTCGACTTAAATAATGTGTGATATCAGAACAATCAAACATTTTAACCACGAACCTTCTTTTATTTTCGCATTTCAAAAACCAGTATCTTTGACCCCCATTATCATGATGATTGAAAATATAAAACTACGTAAAAGAAAGAGAAGAGGATAATTGATGAAACTTATAGCTGTGTGTGGTAGTGCACGAAAACAAGGCAATACCGCCATCATGTTGCAACAGGTTATTGAAGGCGCAAGATCAGCCGGCGCCGAAACTGAATTTGTAAACCTTTTTGACCTGAACTACCAGGGCTGTATCGCCTGTTATTCATGCAAACTGATAAATGGCAATTCCTATGGACATTGTGCCGTAAATGACGAACTTAAGCCATTGCTCAATGCTATTGAACAAGCCGATGCAATAGTACTTGGCTCGCCTGTGTATTATGGAAACCTGTCAGGACAAATGCGTTCGTTTACTGACAGGTTGCTTTTCCAGTATCTTGATTATGGAGCCACAAGCAAAGGGTCCAGGCCCAAAGACTTCAGAACAGCTTTGATTGCCACGATGAATGTGAATGATGAAATTTATGTAATAAGAGGTTTCAGGGATACCCTGATTAATTTTTCAAAAACGATGGAGCGTACATTGGGCAGTTGCGAATTACTGCCTTTGACCAATACCGTTCAATTTGAT
>CAISZK010000074.1 GCA_903889915.1 uncultured Bacteroidota bacterium | reverse complement strand
TTTCAGGACAATTTAAAACTGGTCATGAATCATTCGCTATCCTACGTTCAATAATTGATACTTGCATTAAAAATGATGCGGATGTTTTTGAGGTTTTAAAACTCATATCTCAATTGCCAATCCTAGCGACTGAGTAATTACAAATTTTTATCAATTTCAGATTGCAATTTATTTTCTAAAAGTGAACAAATAAATATGTACAATAGTCTAAGATATTTTCTAACGAACGATCGTTTTAAACGAACGTCAATTCCTTTTGAAGGAATGAACGTTTGTTCAGAACAAACGTCAATTCAGTTTGAAGGAATGAACGTTTGTTCAAAACAAACGTCAATTAAGTTTGAAGGAATCAACGTTTGTTCAAAACAAACGTCAATTCAGTTTGAAATATCGTTAAATGCATTTAAAATTTTATTGATGTGCAGGATTCCGCCATGTCGTATTAGCAATTTGACACGTTTATAATAATAGAATCTGTTATCCGACAAACAAGAACAGCTTTTTTTATCGGATTGAAAATCCTCATAATAAAACGGGACGGATTACAAATTCATCCCGGCACAGAATTGTTGCATTACCAAAAAATTATAACTTTGTACTTCCAAATTCATTCCCCATGCAAACACAAGCCTATTTTGAAAACATACAATGGAAGATTTAAAGGGTGATCATATTACGCTAACCAGCACCTTCCGGTATGCCTACTGATGCATTCGCAAATCAATATTATTGTGGAAGTGGTTTTTGAAAAAGTGGAAGCTTGCAATTTTGAACAAATAATGATGCTAAAGCAAAGATGCTTGAAATTTTATTTTATCAGTTGCTTGAAAGCAACTGCAATGGATGGCAACAGCAAATCAGCAGTCAGTGCTTAGACATTTATTGCAGTTAGTTTTAACCCCGTGGGATACTTTAACTTTTTTGCAAATAATTTTTTTTAAGCAATATCCAACGGGGTTAACTAACTTAAAAAAAAAAGAAAAGGCAATTGGCTTTAGCCTCATAAGAAAAACAATCGCTAAACAAATTTGTATACGCTTACACCCAAAAAAGAATTTCTAATTCAAAAATTGATTGCCTGAAAAAACCATAATCTCTCAAACCGCCTCATCATTTTTCTTTCCCTTATAAACCATCTTAAGCACCGCCGGGAAAACAATAAGCAATATAGGCAACGCAATGGTAAAACCTCCAATCACAGATATTGCCAATGGCTGGTGCAACTGTGATCCTGTCCCTATGCCAAGTGCAAGTGGCATCAATGCAATGATGGCGCCAATGGCTGTCATAAGGTTTGGGCGCAGACGAACAGATACAGCGAGCACCGCAGCATCTTTGGCATTGCTGAGCTTCAGATTGTTCTTAAACTGCTGGAAGGTGAAGATCGCATTCTCTGCAATGATTCCGACGATCATGATAAGTCCGGTATAGCTGCCCACATTGAGCGGTGTGCCTGTAAGGAACAATGCCATAAGACTGCCCGAAACTCCAAGAACAGAAAGGAAAAGAATGATGAACGATGCCCTGATGTCGCGGAAAAGAAAGAGGATAAGAATAAATACGAGGGCGCTTGCAAGGAAAAGGATCAGCAATAACTCATCGAATGATTTTGTCTGTTCTTCAAAAGCGCCGCCATAAGTGATGTGGTAGCCCTGCGGCAGAGAAATGTTTGCTTTTATTGTTTTCTGAATATCCTGCATCACGCTGCCAAGGTCCCTATCTTCAAGCCTTGCAGTGACAGCAACCATGGATTGCAGGTTCTCACGTTGAACTTCTGCATCACCTTCGCTGATGTCAATTGTGGCAAGCGACGACAAAGCTTTCAGTTTTCCTGATGGAAGAAAAACATTTTGTTTACGCACCAATTCCAGGCTTGTTGTGCTGCTGTTGGGATAGACCATGCGTATGTCAGTCAGTTGTTCTTTTTCCTGTACGCTACCAATGATGTTTCCTTCAAGTTGCGTCTGTAACTGGTATTGAAGATCTGCTGGGGTTAGCTGGTATTGTGAAAGAGTTTTGAAATCGGGAGTCACATCAATTGAAGGGCCGGCAATGGTTATTCCATTGAAAACATCAGCTGTACCCTTCACTTTTTCAACAAGGGATGCAGCTTTCTTTGCCAGTTCCTGCAACTTTTCTTTATTATCACCGAAGATTTTTATTTCAATAGGTTGTGTGGAAGCCATGAGATCGCCAAGCATATCGCCTATTACCTGTCCGAAATCAACCTGCAATGCGGGTTGAGAGGATTCTATTTTTTGCCTTATTTCGCTGATTACTTCTTCGGATGTTCTCTTGCGGTCTGCTTTGAGCTGAATGAGATAATCACCGGTATTAGGCTCTGTGATGAAGAATCCCATTTGGGTGCCTGTGCGTCTTGAATAACTTTCAACCTCCGGAATAGCAGTGATGATCTTTTCAACCTGCTGCAAAATTTTATCTGTTTCATTAAGTGACGTCCCCTGTGGTGTGGAATAATCAAGAACAATGGAACCTTCGTCCATGTCAGGAAGGAAGCCAGTTTTAATGTGTGAAGAAATTAAAATTGATGAGACTATAAGAATCGCAATAAGCAGGAAGGACCATACAGGACGCTTTACAGAATAAGCGATCCATTTGCGTTGCTTTATTTCTTTGGGAGCTTTTATTTTTCTTTTTTTCAGTGAAGGATACAGCATGTAAATAAGTGGCAATCCCAGCCAGGTGACAATAAACGAGCAAACCAAAATAATGATCATTGTATTTGTAAGCACTTTGAAATAGGCGCCTGCAACGCCGCTCATCAGGAGGAAAGGGATAAAGATCACAATGGTGCTGATGGATGATCCTACCATAGAAGGTAACAAAAAAGAAATAGATTTCCTGATAAGGTTGGATGATTTTTCTTCCGGAAACTCTTCATGGGCACGGTGAATTTGTTCTACAACCACTATGGCATCGTCAATGATCAAACCTATTGCAGCAGCGATTGCTCCAAGGGTCATAATATTGAAAGTGTATCCAAGGGCATAAAGTACGATGAGTGTAAATCCAAGTGTAATGGGAATTGTGAGCAGAACAGTGGTGCTTGCTTTCAGAGAACGGAGAAAAAGAATAACCACAATGATGGCAAGCAACAAGCCGATCCACAGACTGTCGGAAACGCTTTTCACAGCGCCATCCACAAAATCAGCCTGAATGTAATAAGGCTTTATGGTGACACCTTTTGGAAGCAGTTTTGAAAGATCGCAGACATGCGCTTTCAATTCATCAGAAATTTCAATCAGGTTGGCTTTGGGTTGCTTGAGAATACCGATCAGCAGAGACTCTTTACCATTTGCATTGATCTTGGTATATTCTGTTCGTTCGGAAATGTCAACACTTGCAATATCTTTGAGCAATATCGCTCTTTTCCCTTCATTTTTAATTACACAGTTTCCGATATCTTCAGTACTGCTATAACCTGCATCAGTCAGGGTAAGGTACATGCGCCTATAATCGGAAAGGTAACCATTGGAGATAATAAAATTGCTGCCCGAAACTGCATCACCTACCATTTGCGGAGTAACGGAAAGCGTACTCATTTTTTGTTCATCGAGAACAACATGATATTCCTTGGTCTTACCACCAATGATGCGGACTGCGGAAATACCATCCACCTGCGAAAGATAAGGCTTGATGATGTAGTTGGCGATCATGTTGAGTTCAATAGGTGTCCTGCCTTTGCCTTCGAGTGTGTAGCCCATCACAGGCAGGATGGAAGGATTCATCTGCTCAACAGTGATCTGTGTGGATGCAGGCAGATCATTCCTGATTTGACTTATACGTGATTCGAGCAATTGCTGACACACATTAATGTCTGCATTCCAATTGAAGAAAGCAGATATTTCACAACTGCCTCGGCTTGTAATGCTGCGCACTGTCTTCAATTCCGGCACTTGTTTGATGGCGTTTTCAAGTGGTCTCGTAACAGTGATCATCATCTTGTTGACCGGCTGTTCACCATTCTCAGCAATGATCTTGACCTTTGGAAAAGTTATCTCAGGAAACAGCGAAGTTTGAATTCTGCTGTATGCGAATATCCCTCCTGCAATGATAAGCAGAAGGATCACTGAAACGGGACTTTTATATTTTGTAAAGAAATTCGTCATTGGTCAATGGTCAATAGTCAACAGTCATTAGTCAATAGTCATTAGTCAATAGTCAATAGTCATTTGCTTTGCGCCATTCATCCAACATCCAACATCCAACATCTAATATCCAACATCTATTTCTCAATAAAAACCTTTGCTGTATCAGCCAATCCATAATTTCCGCTGGTGATTATTCTGTCAGTAGTTCCAAAATCAGGATCGAGAATTTCGATTTTTGATGATGATTCTATTCCTTTCTTAATAGGAATTTTAACGGCAGTACTATCATTGATCAGCTTCATCACCCACCATTCTGATTGGGTTTCGTTGGTGAGAACGGCTGCTTTAGGGAGAGTCTGTGCGGATGTTTTCACACTTTTTATTATGTCAACTTTCGCAATAAGATTTTCCGGAAGCAATGATGAAGACTGAGGTTTGAGTACGAAATTTTGTGTTTGAGAAACTGCATCCACAGTAGGCATTTCAGAGCTGATTGTTCCTTTGATAATATCGCCACCAGGAAGAGTGATGTCGCAGGTGTTGCCAATAATTACATATTTTCTGGATTCATAGGGAACTTCAAGAATAAAAACCAGACTGCCTTTTTCTGCAACAATAGCAAGCTCATCGCCATCCTGAACATAGTCGCCGTTTTGCTTGGAAAGAGTTGTTATCACACCACTCAACGGAGAATAGACTTCTACGATCCCTGAAAATTCTAATGATGTATCGCTTTTTATTGCTGAAAGTGCAGAAGCTTCTTTGGTTTTGAGTGTGAAAAGTAGTTGACCTTTTTTTACAAAATCACCAAGTTTTGCATGGATCTGCTGGATGTATCCATTTAGATTGGCTTTTACATTGTCGCTGATCTGGAATGTTGAACGGGCATTCATTTCAATTGTCTCTGCAAGCTGTTCATGAGTTGCATTAGTTACTGTGACAGGAGTTTTTGTTTCAGTTTCCTTGTCTTCGGTTTTACTTTTGCCACTGCAGGAGTAAAGGAAAAATAAAATCAAAACAGGGAAATAAAGAATAATTTTTTTAGGGACAATCATAATTTGTTTTTCTAAAAACTAATATAATTCAGTTCATTTATGGTCTGCAATTTCTCCAGTTGAAGTGTTATCAACTGATGTTTTGTTTCAATATAATTTTTGACCGTTAGAATATGATCGGTCACTGAAAGTTCGCCGGTGTTCAATTGCAGCTTGTTCATTTCAATGAGCGCTTTGATACTGGCAAGTTGCTTTTCAATTTGTGAAGTTAAGATATCATACGAAGCTACTTTTTGCTTTAGTTGCTGGCTCTTCATTGAATATTGCTTTTTGAAAAAATCCTCATAATTTTTTCTGGAATCTGCTTCAATACCCAGTTTTCTTATTTCAATTTCTTTTTGTTTACCATCATAAACAGGCATGGTGAAGTTCAGTCCGAAACTAAAACCAAAATGCTGATATGCCTGCCAGGGTCTTATGCTTGCAACACCAGCATCTGCAAACCATGCAAGGGTCGGTTTGTATTTGAGTGAAATTTCCTTTTGTGAATTTATTCCTGTAATGCTGTCGAGAATGAATTTTTGATAAACCGGAGTGGTTGAAACTTCAACAATATTTGACTGCACAATTTGCGTATCGGACAAAGTATAT
>CAISZK010000073.1 GCA_903889915.1 uncultured Bacteroidota bacterium | reverse complement strand
GTTATCTTCTGCAATCCATTCAGACATTTTTCTTTCAGAAAGTCCCCAGTCAAAAAATTGTGGCTTACTAGTGCAATATTTGCAATAAGGAGTGGGTTTATTTAAAAACTGCTGTATTTCTGCTGCTGAATTTGAATAAATATCAATTCCATTAAATGCTTCATCTGCTTTTATTTTTTGACCAAAAAAATCATTGAAATATTTAACATGGCATGAAAAAGCACATGGGTAAATATGTCCGTTTTTTAAAAAAGTACAAGCAAACAAACTTTTACAGAGTTTAAAACTTTTACTTGGATTGGAATCCCCCCTGATATTTATTATTTTAATAAATTTTTTCTTAGCAAATGAGATATTAAAACGGATATTAAAATTTCTGCACATAGAAATGATACTAGGTAAATTAATTTTAATTGGATAGGATGTCAGGTTTATTGCGATATTATTGTCATTACAGCTATTCCAGAAAGATTTATCTTGTTTTTCAAGTAAAATACCATTTGTAACTAAGTAAATATTTGACGCAGGTAAAATACTTCTAGAATATTTGAGAAAATCAATCAGTTGAGGATTTAGTAATGGTTCACCACCTAAAATATGAAATGATTTAATTGTAGTAAACATTTCACTTAATCGATTAAGGTCTTTTTTATAAATGTCAAAATTGGCAAATTCTTTATTCTTAATCAAAGGACTAAAATGACCACATCCTTTACAATTTAAATTGCAATGATCAACAACATGTGCTTCTAAATAGTTTAATGTCATTTAATTCTTGAATTTAAAATGAACTTTGCAATATGCTAAAATGGGATTAAAAATAATCTTAAAGTAGAATGCAAAATTACACTTTTTTAAAATAGCTTATTCAAAATTTTGCTACCTTTGCATAATTATTTTTAGGTTTAAAAAATTCATGGAAATAAAATTGCTACGAACAACTAAAACTTATTGTCCTTATTGTACTAATGAAGTTGAGGGGGAAATTATTCAGCAAGGTAAAAATGTTTTTTTAAGACATAAATGTGAGGAGCATGGAGATTATAATTTTCTGTTATCTTCTAATGGTAATTATTATGCGGATTTGGATAGTTTTTTCTTTAAAGTAAAAGGATTTACTCCACAAGGAAGAATAACAATGAGCTGGGTCTTAACTAACTATTCATGTAACATGAATTGCGATTATTGCAATTTACAAGCACAGCTACCCTATTATGATAATATCACGCTAGAGGATTTTAAAGTCATTTTAGTGAATTTCAAACATTATAAAAAAATATGCATATCGGGCGGTGAGCCTACAGTAAACGAAGATATTTTTAAAATTCTTAAACTGGCAACTAGTAGAGGAGTTATTGTTGCGTTAGCTTCAAACGGGATAAAGCTGGCTGATGAATCATTTCTAAAACAAATTATTGCTACCGGAGTTAATGAAATCAGGCTTTCGGTCCATGCGTTAAATTTAAATACAAAATTACCAATTAGTCAAAATTTTCATAAAGAAAAAATGGAGGCGTTAAAAAATCTTGAAAAAAATGGCATGGCTACTATATTGACGCCTCTTATATTTAAAGGATATAATGAAGAAGTGATAAGTGAATGTATAGAATATGCAAAAGATAAATTGTTTATTAAAGTGATTTCTGTTGATGGGTTTTCATGGGTGGGAAACGGAAGCGATAAAATGGAAAAATCACAAATGATGATGCCAGATATTGCCATGGATTCTATTTATAATAAATACTTTCAGGGCAAAGATAGGAAAGAGATATTCACTTTGCAGAAACTGATACTATTAGCATTATATCTTTTTAAAATCCGCTTGTGCCTATACACTCAAATAATGATTTTTGTAAGAGGCAATGGGAAAGTCCAACCTGTCACAACCTATCTGAATATGAAAAGATTAGAAAAAAGCCTACAATGGTGGTTGCGATTCAATAATAAACCTTATGGTCTTAAATTATTAGGCTTTCTGATTGTAATTTTTTCTTTGATAAAATTTAAGACATTAAAAATAGCATATCCAACTTTGAAACTTATTATTGCAAACATTTTCAGGATAAAAATTTATAATTATCCATCAGATTTTCTTCCAGTAATGATCAACACAAATTGTTCATTACTTAGTTTTGATGAACAACAAAGCTTTCAATGTATGAATGGATCTTTTGGCAAATCAGTTTTTGGAGAGATATTGTCGATGTATGGAACTAATGGATTCATATATTTGGAAAAAGCAAAGAAAGGTGGATTGTCAAATGAAAAAATTCAGGATTGTGTAAATAAACTCAAAATTAATACTCCGGAAAACGAAAAAATTTAATCAGATATATTCTTACTCAATGAAAGAATTCTGTTTTAGAACCTTTGAATATTTTGTCAGTATTTTAATGATGATGAATAATAATAGTGTGTAAAATGCAAAAGACATCTCAACTGTATTTTGGCTTATAATTTTAATGAATTTAACTTTATAAAGATAAATAGTGCTATTATGGGGATTTAAAGACAATCATTACCATTTTAAAAAACAATAAAATTTGATGTTCTACAAACATC
The DNA here is from genome assembly GCA_903889915.1 of uncultured Bacteroidota bacterium. Taxonomy (GTDB): domain Bacteria; phylum Bacteroidota; class Bacteroidia; order Bacteroidales; family CG2-30-32-10; genus CAISZK01. The sequence goes on along the minus strand of CAISZK010000073.1, from coordinate 47,573 downwards.
TAGGGTTTCGGAGATGTTTTCTACTACAATAATAAAGCCTTTTACAAAGGCTCGCAATGTAGCACTAGTATTGAATTTCAAGAGATGTTTGTAGAACATCTAATTATTGTAGAAAATTGCTTCGCGGTGGCAAAGGATGTTTGTAGAACAGCTTATTATTGAAGAGAATAGCAAAGAATAAACACATGAAGAACGGTAATTATTTATTTTATTTCCCCTATAAAAAAATGCCTTTTCACATGATACAGAATGAAATTATGAGGGAATCTTGTTTTAATAGAGCGGATAGTCATCCGATGACTTTAGGGCAGGCAACTTTTTGAGAAATTACAGAGGAAGCTAATGCTATTTACTAATCAAAAAATTGTTTTAATATTTACCAAGAGATTGTTAATCTATCAAATTAAAAAATTTATAAACATGAGGATCTGTAAAAATATTCAAATTTTTAAAATAAGAATTCGCTAAGAAATAATTATGAAGGTAACTAGTAATTATGATTACACTGTCATTGTACCTGTATTTAATGGAGAAAATAGTATTTATTCTTTAGTTGATAGAATTTCAAGGTTGTTTTATTCGTTAAAATATAAATTTGAAATTATTTTAATTGATGATCATTCATCAGATAATAGCTGGGCTACCATAAAGAAAATTTATGAAGAAAACCCTGGAATCGTAAAAGCTTTTAAATTGACCAAAAATTACGGACAGCATGCAAGCACGTTGTTTGGTTTTACATTAGCGGCAGGAAGATTTGTAATTACTATTGATGATGATCTTCAGATTCCGCCTGAAGAGATTGGAAAACTTATTTTAAAACAGATAGAAACGCAAGCTAATATCGTTTATGGATTGTATGAGGAAAAAGGAAGGTTTTTAATTAAATTTGGCAAAGTTATTTTAATAAAACTTGTTGCGTTTTTTTATTATAAAGATATTAAATGGTCTTCTTTTCGTTTGATTGATGGCAATGTAATATTTGATATTTTAAACCATCAAAAACATGTACCATTGGTTGACGAATTTATTTTCAGAAATATTATGTTGTCATTCCAACATGTAATTAGGGTAGAAAGAGATAGTGGTAAAAGTGGTTATTCTTTAAGGAAACTTATTAGAATTACATTTGGTTGGTTAGTTAACTATACTATAATAATTCAAGTAATTCTAAATGTTTTTTTTGTGTTTTTTTGTATCGCTAGTGTTTTACTTGTGTGTGTTATACTAATGAATACTTATTTAAAAAATGAAATGAATTATTATTTTATTTTTTTAATAATTATTTTTGTTTCTCAGATGGGTTTTTTGTTAATTATTAAGTATTATTTAAAAATGATTAGTAAGAAGAAATTTAAGTTTCCAATAGCAATTGAAATTTGCAAATAGCTTAAACATTGAAAAAAATGTACTGATCAAATCGCTAAATGAAGAATTATTTAAAAGATTGAGTCAAGGAATAATAGAAAAGGTAATAAAGTATTAGATGAAATAATTGCGAGAAAAATTGTCTGAATATTAGGTTTCTATAGAATTTTATAGTAACAACTTATTTGAGTTGCTTTTTAAGCTATTATTTATAGTTTTGCAGTACAAAGAATAATTTCTTATTTTGGTTATGGACGTAGATATATTTATAAAAAAATTTGAAGAGGAGTTTAATGATTTACCGAAAGGAAGTATAACTCCGGGCACTAGAATTAGTGATATGAAAGATTGGTGGGATTCTTTAAATGTCATGCTTACAATCGTGTTTGTATTAGAATATTTTGGAGTTGATATTGAGAAAAATGATATCTTCGAAGCAAAAACCATTAATGATTTATTTATTACAATACAGAAGAAAGGGAGAGCCTAATGTCATTTATTAAAACTTCAAAGATCAAAATTGTGGGTATTTCCTCCTGTGTCCCCAAAAATATTGTACGTATTCTTGATTACAATTGGATTAAAAAGAAGCTTCGGGAAAGGGTTATTGAAACTACTGGTATTTTTGAAAAAAGACATGTCAATATTGGAATAACGGCATCTGATTTATGTGCAATTGCTGCAAATAAATTGATAGAGGAGTTGGAATGGGACAAAAATGAAATTAGTATCCTAGTTTTCGTATCAGTTACTCCTGATTATATATCACCTTCCACGTCAAATATTTTGCAACATAAATTGGGGTTGAGTAAAAATACAATTTGTATTGATATCAGCCAAGCTTGTTCCGGATATGTGTATGGATTATCTGTCATAAGTAAATTTGTCTCGTCTGAAAATAAAAAAGGTTTATTGTTAGTTGGAGATGTAAACTCCTATAGAATTTCCTATCGTGATAAAACGACATATCCAATATTTGGTGATGCAGGTACGGCTACTGCTGTTGAATTTAGTGAAAATGAGAGTGAAAGTTTGTTTTTTAATCTTAAATCCGATGGTGCCGGATACTTAGATATTTTAATTAAAGATGGAGGGGTGAGAAATATCTTTAATAAGAAATCTCTTAATTATGTAAAATATGAAGATGGGGTAATTAGGCAAAATGTTCATACTTCTATGAATGGTTTAAATGTATTTAAATTCGCTTTAAGAGAGGTTCCTCCTTCTATAACGGAGACATTAGAATTCGCAAAATCTTCAATTAATGATGTTGATTATTTTATTCTTCATCAAGCGAATGCCTTGATAAATAAAAGTATTTGTAAATTATTACATATTGATCCACAAAAAGCGCCAAATTCCCTCGCCAGGTTTGGGAACACGGTAGGCGCTTCAATCCCACTTACAATAGTTTCAGAACTTAACCTTCAGGTTAAGTCTGAAAGTTTAAAGATTTTAGTTGCCGGCTTTGGTGCAGGTTTGTCTTGGGGTTGTGCTTTGTTTGATGTGTCAAAAATTATTTGCCCTTCTGTCATTGAGATTTAGCAAAAAATTCTTTTTTAGAGACATTTAAGATTTCATCCGTTCAGTAATATTGGGTTGATCTATAATATTTATTACAACTGGTATTTTATAGGACTCAATTTTATGAATAGCAAATGCCCTGATTCGTTTAATTAACGATTCTTTGAGTTCGTTTTCTTTAGTAATAATATCAGCCCCTACAACTTGTCCCATAATAGAATTAGTGATGGCATAGACTTTCGAATATTGAATATTTGGGATAGTGTTTAATAAATCTTCAACTTCTTTTGGAATCACTTTATTGCCACCAACATTAATTGTAAAATCATTCTTCCCAACAATTTTCAACCAACTTCCTTCCATTTCAACTAAATCATTCGTATTATACCATTTGGTTTTGTTTTTTATGACTTTGTTTTCGAAAATATGTCCAAGCATAATTGACGGAGAATAAATATACAGACAACCATTTTTTATTTTAAATTTATATTTATCAATATTGATCAATTGGGGATTTTCAGTATTAGTAATAGATGATAAACTTCCAAATTCTGTTGCACCATACTTATGAATAATTTTTACTTTATTGTTAAAAATGCAATGAATATGTGAAATGGTATTTTCATTTAAATATTCAGAGCCAAGAATTACAGTTTTTACAGTATTTAAGTTATAGTTTTTATATAAGTTGCTAAAATAAATTAAATTTAGGTAAGAGGGTGTAAGTGATATCTGTTCGACGCTGTTAGTAGCAATAGTGTTTAAGAAAAATTCCACATTGCCACTATCAATATTTACAAATGTATATAAAGAATATAATGAATAAAACAAACAATCAAGTCCTGCAATATGATCAATGGTGTAAATTGTAGCATATTTAATATAATCTTGTTTCGGTCTGTATTTAATGAGAAGTTTGTTAATATCGTGAATAATAAATTTGGGACTACCAGTAGTGCCAGAAGTTTGCAAAATTAGCCCTGGAGAATTATTTGTAAATAATTGTTTTATTTTCCTTTGTTGGGAAAGATCTTTTTTGATATTTTTAGTTATAATATTGTAATTAATGTGAAAATCATAGAATGGAGTAATAAGTGGATGATATTTACTTTTATTACAAAGGAAAACAATGTTATTATTGTATAATAACGATATAAGATATATAATTGCTTCTATATTAAATATACAGTCAAGCAAAATAATATCCCCTTGATGAATTCCGTTTCGAGATAAGGAAGTATAATATTTGTTAAATTTATCCAAAAAATATTTTGAAGATATTTTCTCTTCATGTTGAATAAACAAGTAGGTTTGAAATGAACTATTTTCTTTAATATGGTTAATTAAAGATTTAATCATTACTGAACCCCTCCTAAATATATAACTTGACCCGTTATTAAACTGCTCATATTGTCAATAAAAAAGTCGGTAATATTTGTAATATCATTTATATCACAGAATCTTTTAATGGTTTGTTTATCTATGAACAGATTAAGTTTGATTTTATCCATATTAGATATCATAGCAGTTTCCATGGGGCATGGAGCGATTGCATTTACTGTAATATTGAAAGGAGCAAATTCAAATGATAATGTTTTTGTGAGCGATTCTATTGCTTGTTTTGATGCAATGTAAACACTTTCGCCTTCTGTTTTAATGATTGTCGCTATTGAGGAAAAATTAATGATTCTGCCAAATTTATGCTTTATCATCATTTTCCCAACTTCTCTGCTAAGAAGAAACGTACCTAAAAAATTGGTCCGTAAAATTTTATCGGCAAAAGAGTATGGGGTTAATAAGGAATGGTTCATTGATGCTATTCCAGCGCAGTTAATCAGGTAATCAACTTTGTAATTATTCTTTGAAATTTCAAAAATCATACTATTCACCTCTTTTTCATCACATATATCTGCTATATAATGTAAATAATTTATTTTAGTAATTGTTGATTTAGACCTGGAAAATCCAATAACATAAAAATTCAACCCTAAATAATATTCTGCAAGAAACTTACCAATTCCTTTTGAAGTACCACTTATTAAAATAGTTTTTTTAAATTGCATTTTCATTTTTTTGTGAATATAACAAGAAATAGCCCAAATAATTATTTTTAAAAAAGAAATTTAAGATGTCAAAGGATTGTAATAAAAGTGAATAATAATGATCATTACTAATTTTGATAATTTGATCCTTATTTTTTATCGCATTTGTTCTCCAGGCTTCAATTGTAGGATTCACATTTTCCGAAATGTCTTTAATCGTTTTTATGGAATGGCCTATGTGATAAATTGTTTCTTTGTAAAAATCAATAGACTTTATAATAGAATATCCGAATGTTTGATGAAGAACTTCGATTTCGTTTTTATATTCAAAAATTTCTTTTAATGTGAATTTTAGTGTAATGCATAAGTCACTCAGAAGTAAGAATCCTTTTGTTTTCAATTTTTTTGATACAGCTAATAAAGCGCCTTCTTTTTCTTTAATCAAATGTGTTACTTCCATTATCCATGCTAAATCGAAAAAATTATCAGGTAGTTTGTTGTTTATAGAATCTCCAAATTCAAAAATTATTTCCTTTTCTTTTCCTAAATCTTTAATATGTTTATTAGCGATCTCTACTCCAGATAAACTGTTTGAGATTCCCCAAATTTTGCAATTGTAGTTTGAGTGTAATATTATTGCTGGCTGACCTATTCCACATCCAACATCAAGAATCTTTGAGTCAATTCCAAATTCATGTAATGAAGACAGTTCTAAAACAAGATTATCTGTTGCATTATCAAGGCTTATTGATTTATCTTTGTAAAACCCATAATGAAAATGTTTGCCCAGGATAAATGGCCAGATATTAGTGACATAATCATAATGATTTGCAATACTAGTTTTCAATGTTTTTGATTTCTATATATATATAATTCGATAAAGAATGTACGCTTTTGAAAGGGCTATGTTTCAATGAAAATGCTTTCTCTGAAGTTAAAGTTATTGGATAATTTATTTTTTTTAAAGATGTCTCAATGTCAATAATTACATTGACAAGTCCCATTGAATCTAATAGTGCCCCAGATCCAAATAGAACAGTTTTATTTGTAATTATATTTGGCTCACCTACTGATACAAGATAGTCATTGACGCATAATTTAATGATTTCATCAATTTTGAATTTAATTTTAGTTTTCATTATTTTTTAAAGCACTATTTTACTTAATTTTTAATATGAAAATTCTTAATTGCCTCAGTGGACCATATATATCAAACATTACAAGGCTCTTGTAATTTATCATTATACAAGTTTTATTAAAAAATGAAATAAGCGAAGCTGCTTTTTGCGAGTTTCAGAATGGCTTTTCACTATGTGACAATTTTGTATGATTTATTTATGCACTAATAATCAGATATTAGCAAAATAGTTTTTGGATTTTATGGCTGTGAAAATGAAAAATATATTTCAGCAAAATTTGCAATCAAAAAATTTCACAAAATTAAATAATTTTTTATAACTTCGCAAAAATTTTTGAGGACTTATAATTAATATTCTTTTTATAAAATTAATATCTTAACGTTGAATAGTATAAGTAGCTAATTTACTTAATTTTCATACTAATGCTTGTGCAAATTTGAGTTTGACTAATTTGTAGTATGATATTTTACATTTCCAAAATATAATTTGTTGTTGAAGGGTATTTTCGAGAAGGTGTATAATGCATTATGTTTATTAACTTTACAATAGAAGTGGCGAGAAAGTAATTTGTAAAAGTTAGAATTGGGAGGCTTCTCCGAAAAGTCATTTTTTACCACAAAAGCACAAAAGCATAAAAACACTAAATTACACGAAATTCTAATTTATTAAAAACTTGTCTTTTGTGTTTTTTCGAGTCTTAGTGTTTTAGTGGTATTTTTCGCAATTATTCATTTTCGGAGTGGGCTCAATTGTGATTTATTAATAAAATTTGTGATCTGAGAATTTGTAATTTTAGAATTGAATTTTAAGTAGTGATTAGAATGAAAATATAATATTGTAGTGATAATTTAAGATACCATATTCAGAAATGAAAAAAAAACTTTTACTGATAAATCCTGTTGATAAAAGCAGACCCTATCTTAAACTAATGCATCAGCCTTTGGCTTTAGGTATTCTTGCTAATTTGACGCCTTCAGAATGGGATATTGAAATTATTGACGAAAATTTTGATATTTTTGAGTTTAAAGAAGCTGATCTTGTTGCTCTAACTTCTTTTACAAAACACATTAATAGAGCTTATCAAATAGCTGCTGAATATAGAAATCATAATATACACACTGTATTAGGTGGTATTCATACCACTCTTATGCCAGAGGAAGCGATAAATTATGTTAATACTATAGCTATAGGTAATGCTGAAGATTTGTGGAGGGAAATATTAAATGATTTTGATATAGGCGTTTGTAAAAGAATATATAAATCTGATAAAATTATGATTAGTTCTGCAAATCATCAGATTTTCAATAGTAAATATACAATTGCCAGTATAGAAACAACAAGAGGATGTAAATATAATTGTGAATTCTGCTCTGTTTCAAAGATTTATGATAAAAACTATTTGCAAAAGCCCATAAATGATGTATTGGATGAAATTGGAAAAGTAGAACAGAAAGAGATTTTCTTTGTGGATGATAATTTATTTGGATTTGACGAACAAGATAGACAAAGAACAATTGATTTGTTTAACGGAATGATCAAGAGAAAACTTAATAAACAATGGATTACCCAAACATCAATTAAATTTGCTTTTGATGAGGAAGTTTTAAAAATTGCTAAGCGGAGTGGTTGTTTTATGATTTTTATTGGTCTGGAATCTGAAAATATGACTTGTTTAAAAGAAATGAGAAAACAATTTAACTATAATAATGGTGATAAATCATATGCAAATGCATTAAAAATTACTCACAAATATGGAATTGCTATTCAAGCTGGATTTATTTTTGGATTCGATAATGATACAGAGGAAATTATAAGGCAAAGAATAAATTTTCTTTTAGAAAATCCTTTTGATGCATTTCAACTAACTCTATTAACACCATTTCCTGCTACAGATTTGTATACAAAACTAAATAAAGAAAATAGAATTATTTGTAATAATTATCCTTGTGATTGGGTATTATATGATTGGAAGAAAGTAGTTTTTCAACCAAAAAATATCAAACCAGAGCACCTTGAAATAGTTTTTTTTGAAGGCGCCAGAAATATTTATAGTCTTAAAAATATTTTTATAATGTACTTCAAAACTATAAAAAATATTAGAAATATTTATGTTGCGTCTAAGTTGTTAGTTATTAATTTTATATATAGAAGTGTTTATAAGTAAAATGTTTACTGTTTAATTTTCTAATTGATTTTTTTCGCTAAAAAGTTATTTTGCTTAATGCTTTTTTAAATAATTAAAATAGATATATTGTTAAATCTATTAATTTTGCGATTTCCTGTACTCTATATAACTAAAAAGCTCGGATTAATTTCACCATTGTCTGGACTATTCCGAATTTTCAAGTTTTAAACAGTATAATCTAATATCAAGGTCCTCAAGTATAAGTATTGGTATTTTTAAGAGTTTTCTAGCAGCTTATTGAATTTTTTCAAAATAGAAGAAACGAAATAGGGATGGATAAAGTTCCTGATTGTCTGGAATCTGATAAGTAGAATTAATATTTTGTTAATTACTAGTTTACCATACATTTGCGTCGTTTTTTGAAACTTATGATTTTTATTATAATAACGATAGGCCGAATAGTTTATGAACCCAAATCTATTTTTTAATGCATCTTCTAGTATGTATTTCATTGCAATAACTTCCGAAGGCAAGGTGTTTAAAACATTGTGCACCGCGGCATATATTATTCTATCTGCGAGACTTCCAAGTAGTCTGCTTATAGTTTCAGAATTTTTAGACTCATCTGTAACTAATCCCACAATATTGGCGTCCTGTATTAAGTAATAATTTGATAACATTTCTTTCAAACCGACGATATGGCTGACTTCACCTGTTAATATCATTCCAACCTGCTTCCCTGCCAGTGGTTGTGTATGATTGAAAAAATAACTCCTGTCAAAAAACAATTTCCAGACATGAGACAGATATCGGAATTTTATATCTCCAGAAACAATTATAATATCAGCCATTAACACTTTCGCTTTGTAAAAATCAGTAAATTCGTCTGCACTTTGGTAAACACAGTGATTGTCGTATCCACATTTCAAACAACCCAGGCACCCTCCCTTAAAATAAATTTCATTTAGGTTAATAATTTCAGGTCTAACTGTAAACTGATCTGAAAAATATTCAGTCATAAAATGCTGATTACTTTCCTTGTCTGTGGAATCAGTAATAATAAGAATTTTTTTTTGTAAAGTATCAATACTTATAACTTTATGACCTTTTTGGTATATAAACTCATGTTTTTTAACAGGTGCAAATTCAAAGGCTAATTCATACTTTTTTTCTATTGTATTAAGAATACTGTTGAAAAAAAATATCAGTTTTTCACGGTAAACCGACTTGAGCAAATCATTAGTTTCACAGTTAAAAGTCCCCGTAAATTTCATATTCCAATCGTCACAAACAGCGTGAATATAGTTTATTGCCAGAGTGCCAGAAATGTGAATTGATGTACTAATTATTGCAGCGTATTTGCCGGAAAAAACATCTGATATTTTTTGTTTTCGAACAATCTCAATAAAATGTAGCAATTGAGATGGAACATGAAATATATAAACAGGGAATGCCCATAGTACAATATCTGATTTTTCAATTTCAAACAGGAGGTTTTCTAAGATATCTTTTCTAATTTCATTTTCATTTTTGTTTTCGACTGACACTATGTGAAATATTTTAAATATTATATCTGGAAATTTATTCTGTAGGTATAAAACATACTTTAAAGTGATACTTCTATCACCTTTAGGACTACCATTGAAAACTACCACTTTCATTATTTTTATTTATATTCCGCTTAAATATTCAATTTCATTGAAAAGTATTTTATTTTTTTTATAATTTTGACAAATTGCTTGTCCACAACAAGCAAGTCATTAATCATTTGAAAGTGTTATACTTCTGTGGACTTACAAGTTTGTTTTATTTTGGTTTGTTTAATCATACCGGATAAAAACTTTATAACTTAAGTAACCTTAACAAAACACCATATCTTAAACTTTATTACTTTATTCAATACCAATAAAGTAATAATGTCAGAGACGTTATTGGCTATCTTTTTTACTAAAGTAATAAAGTCTGTTTCAATCTTTAGAGTTCCTCTAATTTGTTATATACTCTTTTCATTTAATTATTTTTCACTCAGCAATTGAATAAGGATATCGTAATAATCTGTAAAACAATCATCCTATTTAGTAAATTTAATCAATATATAACTTGCTTCAAGTGGACAAGCAGTTTTTGACAATATCTAAAATCAATAAAAAGAACCATATTACTTAAAGTTGTTAAAGAAATTTTCAAAATATATTTTCAAGCGATGATATTTAATTTATTGAATATTTTTGCTTTAAACTGTTTGGCATTCTATGATAGGAATTTAAGAAAAAATCCTTTATTTCAACCAAGTCACTATTGTTAAAAATAATCTTGGTTTTTTTTTGTTCGCCATGCACCTTAACTAAATGAGTTCTGAGATATTGAAATGTTTTTAACATATCAGGTTTCTCAATAAAATATTTTTGATTTAATATCCTTTCCTGGCTCTCACATAATTTATAACCTAAAGTTATGAGCATTTTGGAGAATGATATATTTGTTGTTAAAATATGAGTTTCAATAGTTTCTATTTTAAAAAAATCGGCTATAGTTTCACAAATTACTAATGATGAAATTGGAAAAATAATGTTGTTTCTATTAACGTTTTCGAAAATAAAAATACCCACTTCAAATTTCTTTTCATTGTTATTTATGTCTTTACAATTAATAAGACCAACATTCGCACCATTACATTCTATTAGAAAATAGAAGTTGCTGATATTATTTATTTTGTTAAACCAATTTAATTGCATTTCGGGCGTAATATATTCCCTGTATTCCATAAACTGATTAATATCGTGTGAGTTTCTCCAGTATCTAAGGGTTTCAAGATCTGTCTTTTCAATTCTTTTAAAAGTTGTATTGTAATTACGAATAAGCATAATATGCGGAAAATGACGTGTTGTAGCATTATAATTAATAGTTATCTAATATTTCGCTAAAATAAAAGATTTCCTAAATCTCTAGTAACTTGTAGCTTTTGTGTTGACATTCCTTACAATTTTAAATTCTCATTATAAAAAACAGAAGATTCAACAAGATGCCTTATAGAGAGAATTAGTTTGTTAAAAAATAAATATTTAAAAAGTTAGATATGGAGTGAGTTTATGATTGAGGTAAAATATTTTTTTATTTACTTATCACCTTAAACTCCGTCCTCCTGTTCAACTGTCTTCCTGCATCTGTATCGTTTGAAGCAATTGGTTGATCGAAGCCATAGCCTTTATACGTCAAGCGGCTGGCATCAATTCCCTTTTTAATCAGGTAGTCAACAACTGCTTTTGCTCTGCTTTCAGACAGAGTTTTGTTATAAGCTGATGATCCGACATTATCAGTATGACCAGAGATCTCTATTTTTAAAGTCGGCAGGTCTGTGAGCATTTTTGTAAGCCTGTCAAGTTCGGCTGTTGATTCAGTTCTTAAAGTGGATTTGTCAAAATCAAAGAAAATATTGTTCAAAACGATCTTGCTTCCTACTTCAACTTTCTTCATGCGTATGTCTTTCTCAATAACATTATAACCGGTTGTTGCAGGAATATCAACATTCTCGGAATGGAAAAGATACCCATCTGCTTTTACTGTGATACCATAATTCACTCCTGAAGGCAATGAAACAAGATATTTGCCGGTGGTACTGTTCGATTCAAAAGTTGCTATTACTTCATTTTTGACATTGTCTGTAAGTTCAATTGAAGCACCCAGTGGGGCAGAGGTGAGGTCGTCCATCACTGTTCCCTTCAATAGTGTTACTTTATTTGTCTTCAGATCAAGTGAAGGTTCAATGACTGTTTCTTTGACAGGTTTGGTGCGGCTTGCAAGAAGATTGTCTTCGCTGTTTGAGATTACAGGTTTAAAATCGCCGAGTATCGTGATCAGATAAATATCCTGTTCCCCGTATCCTCCGGCCTTTGATGAAGAATAATAGCCATGAACTCCGCTTGCTGAAAGCACAAAGAACAAATCATCACCGGCAGTATTGATAGGATATCCTACGTTTTCCGGTTCCGACCATTTACCATTCTCATACACTGATTTGAAAATGTCGAAACCACCCATGGTGTTATGTCCTCTTGAACTAAAGTAGAGTGTTTTCCCGTCAGGATGCATGAACACACCTTCTTCATCATACTCGGTGTTGATTACCGGACCAAGGTTTACAGCTTCACCCCATTTTCCTTTTTCATTCATCTTCGACACATAGATATCGTGTCCACCATATCCGCCGGGTTTATTGCTAACAAAGTAAAGGGTTCTTCCATCAGGTCCAAAGCTTGCACTTGATTCATGAAATTTGGTGTTGATGGTCTTTGGGAGTTCATCAGGCCTTGACCATTTGTCACCTTTCAATTTGCAGGAATAAATATCACCACCATTGTCGCCTCTGTAGATAAGCAGCGTTTGTCCATCAGGGGAGAGACCAACGGTTGCATCATGCAATTCAGTGTTCATCGGTTTACCCGGATTTATTGCAAGGTTCCAGTCACCACCTACATTGTAAGAAGTGTAAATGTCTTCAAAGTATTTGAAATCCTGTGGGTCTTTTTTCCCTCCTGTGGTATTATCACGGCGAGAAGTAAAAAACATTACCGATTCATCAGCGTTGATCACCGGGTTATATTCAGGATACTTGGTGTTGATTGATGGGCCCAGGTTATCAATAAATACATTCACCGGTTTTTTCACCAATTCTTTACCGTATGTAGCCTCCTGTATTTTCTTCGTTATTTCTTTTGCAACAAGTCTCAGGTCTGCTGGTGAGAGTGATTCCTGGTAAGCTTTATACTCTGTTATTGCACTGTCGAATTTCAGGTTAAGCTGATATGCCTGTCCAAGCAAATAAGGCAGGTCAGGGCTGACAGTGGAATTAAGTTTGACAGCATTTTCAAAATATTTTATTGACTCGGTTTTATCTGCTGAATTAAAATAGCATTTCCCGATTTTATAATTCAACAGGGCATTGTTAGGATTAAAACCCTGGGCCGGCAAATAATGATCAAGCGCCAGAGTGTAGTTGCCACCGCCTGTTTGATAGAGAGCATCGCCCAATTCAATTTCTTTCAGTGCTGCTTTCAGCTCTTTTTTCCTGTCAGGAAAATTGCTTTTTTCGAATTCAACATTTGTTTGGGAATATAGTCCGGAAGTGAATCCTGCGATGAAGAGGAGAGAAAAAATGAACCTGCTCAAAAATGATTTGTATGTTTTTTTCATGACCATGATTATTTACAGTTCTTAGAATAAGTTATTGCATTGCTAACACCAAGAGATGCGGCTTTTTTCCAGTCTTCGCAGGCACCTTTGCCATCTCTCAGAAGTTCTTTGGTTATTCCGCGGTTCAGGTAAGCATAGCCGTAAGTTGCATCAAGTGTGATTGCCTGGTTATAATCGAGCAGCGCTCCCTTGTAATCGTTTTGTTTATACTTTGCATTTCCCCTGTTGTTGTAGGCATACGCATAATCTGATTTAAGTTTTATTGAAGCATCGAAATCTTCAATAGCTCCTGCATAATCTTTTTGCTCCATTTTAACTGTTCCCCTGTTGTTGTAGGCTAAGTAATAATCAGGATCAATTTTTATTGCAGCAGTATAATCATCAATAGCAGCTTTGTAATTCTCGAGTTTTTTCTCCACGCTGCCCAGATTATTGAAAACAAATGCAAGTCTTGAATCAAGTTTTGCAGCTTGTTCGTAATCAGCTTTTGCACCCTTGTAATCCTCAAGCATTTTCTTGGCACTTCCACGATCGTTGTATGCATAAGCATAATCAGCTTTAAGAGAAATTGCTTTTGTGAAATCATCACTTGCTTTCTGGTAAGCTTTGTTCTCAAAATAAATTCCACCGCGATAGTAATACGCTTGCGGATATGAGGCATTGAGAGTGATTGCTTGTGTATAATCCTTCATTGCTGCTACGGTATCAGCCTGTGCATATTCAACCTGACCACGACTGAAAAAAGCTTTGTCATTAGAGGAATTAATCTCAATTGTTTTATTGAAATCCAGGATGGCGCCGGCGTAATCTTTCAATTCATATTTTACGGAACCCCTGTTGTAATAAGCTTTCTCGAATGAAGGTTTCTCTGCAATGGCGGCATCGAATTTCGTAAGAGCATTGCTGTAATCTTTTTTGTCAATAAGCTTGATAGCTTCGTTATAAAGTTTTTCGGCTTTTTGGTTGTCAACGCCTTTGGCAACTACTGTATCCTGCGCAAACAAAGAGTTTGCAGCGAAGAAACACATTGCAATTAATAAAAACAGATTTTTCATAATGTGGTTTTTTCTTAATTCCTGATTTACTTTTATCATTGAGCAAAATTATTAAATAATTTCAGAATGCAACAAATGTTTGTAAAACTTCCTGAAAAGAGTATTTGAACACCGCTTACTTTTCAAAATTTTGGAATCTTTAATGTGCCTCAAAATTCCAATCCCAATAAAATTATACATTGAAAGGGTGAATTAAATCCCCGTGATTTTATCAGGCTAATAATATCTCTGCAGGTATTTTCAGCCCTTTGTATAACGACTTCACCATTTTTAATGTTAGTTGTCTTTTTCTGCTCAGAACCTCACTAACCCTGCTTTGGCTTCCTAAGTATTTGGCCATATCAGTTTTGGTCATTCCCATTTGTTCCATTCGGAATTTAATAGCATCTATGGGATCAGGAGGGGCGATTGGATAATGAATCATTTCGTATGATTCAACCAATGTACATAGCAGATCAAGCTCATCCCCTTCGTCAGTATTTTTTTTTGCTCCCCAAAGTACTTCAATTCTTTTGATGGATTTGTTATAATCCTGCTCAGTTTTTATTGGTTTTATTTTCATCACTATATTTTTTTCAATTTTGTATTGATGATGAATTTTTCACAACAGAATTGTCAAATAAAAATTTATCGGGCTATCCAATTTTCAATTTTAATTTTGGAAAGTCGGTTAAGATGATTTTCGTTATCAGTTACCATTACCATATCATTTGATATTGCAGTAGCTCCTATTAGAATATCGAAATCATCAATTATTTTTCCAGTCCTTCTTAATTTTGCTTTCTCTTTTGCATAAATATTAAGAGCAGAAAAAATTGGTATGACAGCAAATTCTTTAGAAAAAGCATCAATCATTTTCATGTTGGCTTCGACCTTGTTACTACATTCAGCACCAAACTTTAATTCTGCTAATGTTATTTCTGAAATAAAACAATTTTTCAAACCAATATTTTTCAACTTTTCATTCAATTGATATTTTCCTTTCAAAAAAAATATACAAATGTTTGTGTCTAACAGGTACCTCTTCATGTTTTAGGGTTTTTATAATGCCTCAATATTCCTGTTAAAGGTCCTGCTTTCTTTAATATCCCGGATAATCTCTTCCGCAGTTTTATCTGATTCAAAGGAACCAAATAATTTATCTATTACTCCATTTTTATCCGGCTGTTCCTCAACAATGGAGTTTGATAACTTTGCCACAAGCAAAATTTTATTCTCTCTATCCAAACCTCTCAAAAGGTTAAAATAGCTTTCAAGTAAGAGACTGTTTGCATTTGTTTTCATACCAACCTTTTTTACAAAGATAATTGATTTTTAGAAATAATACCAACAGAACAAAGCGCAATAAACAAGTTCTAATTTATCAAATACTTTCTTGAAAACTTTTTATACTTAAAATCTTCCAGGTAAATTTTTGATGTCACTCCATTTGAAGTGATGTAAAGAATAGTGTTCCGCTTTGCGTTTGTTGGCAGTATGTAGTAGTTTTCTTTTTTCTTTTTCAGGTCATATTTGAAATTGTAAAACTCATCAACGGCATAAATTGAAGTGATATTCGGATATTTTGTTCCTGCAATTTTTACTTTGTTTTTCACATGCAACGGTTCTTTGAATGCAGGTTCGACAATTTTCAAATGATATTTAAGCCTGATCTGATCATTGGTCATTGCTGAATCATTTTTCAGGTCAATGTCCTTGTCGGCAATATGCAGAGAACCTTTGGTTGTATGAGCAATGTCCAGCAGTTGCTCATTGATGTAATATTTATTCCCGACCTTGTTTCCAAACACAATCACATGAACAGGTCTTTTCAGATTTTTCAGCAATGAGAAATCTCTCACCCCTGCATTATTGTCGGCTACCAGCACTACATCCGTATAGTTTTGATAATTGCGCATTGCTTTTGCTGTTGCTTCAAGATCATTTTCGGGGACATCTTTGTTACATTCGTTTTGTGTATCCACATAGCGGAACAAATCAAGCAGGGAATCAATGCTGGTTGAGGCTTTCTGAAAATATATCCCATCCGCGCGTCCCATGGGTTTGTTGGCATCAACTTTTCGGAATTTTAAATTCATGAAGCTCGAAAAACCGTTTACGATCTTAGGTTTGCACTCACCATCATTGAACAGGCAAAAATATTTGAGCCCTGATTTTTTGATATTTTCTTTATGCCACAGCATTGCCTGCGCACCATAGCGATAGTTTTTCTCTGACCAGTCTGTGATAATAAGCATGTTTTTCCATTGCCTGTTTCTGCCCAGTGTAGTCATGACGATCGTATCTTTTTTCCACGAATCACCATCTTTTGATAAATATTTTTTGAGTTTTGAAATATCCTCATTGATGGTTGTATCGGTTTTGTCGGGTTCGATGGTTATCACCTTTCCCTCTACACGCCGGTCTGCATCCATGTTTGTAAGGCTTACGAGTTTTGATTCTCCATAGCCTTGCGCTATCAATCTTTTGTCATCAATATTGTATTTGTCAACAAGGATTTTCTTCACAGCTTTTGCTCTGTGCAGTGAAAGGTCGAGGTTGTAATCTGCATTGCCAACAGTGTCGGAATGTCCGCCCAATTCAATCTGTGTGAGTAGTGGATTATCTTTCAGCAGGTGCGAAAACTGCTCTATCAATGGATAGCTTTCCGCTTTTACAACATCTTTGTTGAAGTCGAATTTGATATCGAGCGTTACAACATTCCCTTTATTGATGGGGATCTTTACGTAGCGTTCAATTTTTTTAGCTGTGTCAATGCAGAATTTTATTGTCAGCTTTAATTTCCCGAAACTTGAAAATGGAATGTCAATGATGAATTTATTATTTATCTTCATTAAAATATCCTGAAACAATGGGTCCATCTCAACGGAGTTATGCAGATGGTAATAATATCCATTGGTAACCTGTGCAATATTCTGCATAAAATCGGAATCAACATCATTACCAAAATCGGCAGTACTGATTTGAATTTTGTTTTCAATTGATGTTTCAAGAACTTTATGATTGAAACTAGTTGAATCCACCATGTATGATGAGTTCTCTTTGCCGTCAGTAAAAGCAATGACAAACTTTTTCTGATATTTATTTCGTGGCAGTGATTTGAGTTTTTCAACACCCATCAGCAGTGCATCATCAAGGGCAGTTTTTCCACCAAAGCCTTCCAGACCGTTTGCCGGAAATTCTTTTATCAGATCATCGGTGTTCACACCTTCAGTGATCGTGCGCACTTTATCATCAAATTTAATGATCACAATGTAATCATCCTTTTTTTTGTTTTTTATTAAATTGATCACGGCCTGCTGAAGTTTTTCAATATTATCCTTCATCGAGCCGCTGTGATCAAGAACAAGTGCAAAGGCCATAGGTTCGCGGTTGTCGCGGTTTATTTCTTTGATGATACTTTTATTTTTCACTGAAGTACCACCAAGCTCAATGTCGCAAATATCCGAGAGGTTGTAGCCGTTGTAATAAATATTGCCATGCCTGAGCACATCGAAATTTACAGAAATTTTATTCGAATCAACTTTCAGATCGTTTACCACAGGCTGATCAATCACACCTGTTTTGGGCAATGGTTTTAGTTCCGGCATTTTCAACAGATTTTGTGCAACAATAAAATTGTTTGCTGCAAAAAATAAAACGAAAATAAGCGACAGTAATTTTGAACTTTTCATAGTGAATATTGTTTGGATGTTTTTCAACTTTTATTGAATTTCATGGCATTTCTCAATGTTCATTTCAGGAATGAATGATAGCAATCATCCGAATTTTTGAACTTCGTAAAAGTAAAAATATTTTTGGAGTAAAGAAGTTTCAGACGGAAAAAAATTGCATTGTTTCAGTAAAAAAAATGTTCCACTTCTTTGAGGGGTGGAACAATTTTTTTTGAAGAGAATTATTTTTTTAGGGATTAAAAATCCCTGGTTAAAACCGAAAGGATTGCAAATCCTTTCAGGCGCTGCAAATCCAGAACGGCGGATTTTTTCCCATATTCTTTCATTTTTATTATTTCCTCCCTACTCATAGGCTTTTCAGGTTCCGCCCCGTTTTTTTTGCCCGTTGGATATTTAACCCTTGGAAATTTTCCTACGGGTATAATCCTACGGGCTGAAGTGGTTTCCAGTCTCCACTTTTATTACTTCCTCCAAAAAGAAACCCTTCCAAAACTTTCCCTTCCAAAGCAAAACCCCGGAAAAGTTTCTTTCTCTTTATACCTTATTAAATATTAGCTGTAAATGGTCCGCACCACGGTCCTGCATTTTTTTTGTGCTTTGAATTATACCATTGCAGAAAATACTGCAACTCACGGCCAACATCTGAAGGATCGAGTTCAAGCTCGAAAGTTGCACCTGTAAAATAATCTTTGTTGGTGCAGCCATCGGGTGAATCAACAACCTGACGTTTCATTTTGGTTTCATCCTGTGCATCATTCTTTGCTGGATGGTCAACCACATTGTAAGCTATTTGTACACCGGTTGCTCCTTTGGGCAACGATGCTCTTTTTTGGGATGTAGTTTTCTTACATCCACATTTCATTAATCCACCACCCATAGATATCATTGAAGGAACAATAAATTCTTCAATTTTCGATGGTTTTGTTGGCGGTTTGCGTGCTCCCGTTTTGCGTTCAAACATATTCCTGTCAGCATCTGTCCAAATTCTTTCAGGAATATCATTGCAGATTTTTGAAATAACTTTTTCAAGTTTTGGTCTTAAACTCTCAATACTTTGAATGTTCTCGAGTGAGCGCTTACCTTTATTGGCATATAGCGGCCAATCGCCCAACCATGTTTTCGGAGTGTCAGGATCTCCATAAAGATCATTCAATTTGGTAATGTTATCCGTTGTAGCAAGGATACGCACTTTTTCGGTGTTTACGTAAGGGACCAAAACTTCAAGCTTTGAGTTGAATCGGTCAATTAATAATTTTTCAATCATAATAATAGTTTTTTTAAAATTGTTAGAATTAAATTAGATTATTAAGAACATTGTTTGAAACTGTAACTGGTATTAATGAAAATGAATTGTAGCGCAGGTTGTTTTTATAATTCTCAAAATTACTTAGGGAATAGTTGAGCCATGATTTGCTAAAGGTGACGATAAATCGGCTACATCCGAGCCACAGTAGCCTACATCCGACAGCCAGTCGTCTATAGGCGAAGGTCAGTAGCCTATAGGCGAACACCAGTAGCCTACATCCGACAGCCAGTCGTCTATAGGCGAAGGCCAGTCGCCTACAGGCGAACACCAGTAGCCTATAGGCGAACCACTGTTGCCTACAGCCGAAGGCCGGTCGCCTACAGCCGAAATAGTAATTACTTAAGTTGGATACTTGGGAAATAAAGGATAAAGCGGATGTTACACAGGAAGTTGCGATAAAATAAGAAACGCAGGAAAGCTTCCCTGCTAATTTTACCTTATTATTATTATGAAATCCGTTAATCACGTCCTGCTTTTTTATTAAATGGTTTTGCGATAAAAAATCAGCCGTGTAATAAGTTAAATCTTTTTTCAATTTTTAAAAGAAAAACTATCTAAAATTTGAGGCTGCTAAATTTAAAATTTATTTTTATCTGCCAAATTTATTTTGTAAAAAAATCATAATAAGAAAAAAAAGAGGAAAAGGAATGGAATGGTGTTTAAAAAATCAATCCACGGAACTTATGTGTAAAACTACGTGTAAATACTGCATTTTTTTCAATGTGCAAAGACAGCAAAAGTTTTAAAACTTTTATAGTCTGGTTTTAAAAGTCAATTGTCATTGGTCATTAGTCAATAGCTATCGCAACCTTGAACATTGAGCAAATCAAAAAAATGTAAAATGTAAAACAGAGAAATGTAAAATGTAAAATGGAGCGGCACCCGAAACTTGAAATCTTACGTCTTCAGTTTCTCAACAAAAGTTCAGCAATCACAAATATTCCAAATATCACGCTTGCCACACCGTTCATTGTAGCAAAAGCCTGGTTCACGCGGCTGAGGTCGGAAGGTTTTACGATCAGATGTTCATAGATCAAAAGTGCGATAAAAATCGTTGCGCCTATCCAGTAAAGAATGCCGAATCCTATTTGAATACCTGCATAAATAATGATTGCCGAGGCCAGCAAATGCAACAACGCCGAAACTATCAGCGACCATTTGATGCCAAGCACCACGGGAATTGATTTCAGATTTTGCGATTTGTCAAAACCTATATCCTGCAAAGCATAGAAGATGTCGAAACCGCTAACCCAAAACAGCACTGCAAAAGAATAAAGCACGGGATAAAGTGCGAAATGCCCCGTCACTGCAATATAAGCGCCAATAGGAGCAAGCGCCAGTCCTAGTCCCAGCACCAGATGACACAAAGGTGTGAATCGCTTGGTGAAGCTATAACCCAGCACCACCAAAAGCGCTACCGGCGAAAGAAAAAAACAGAGGTTATTGATAAAATAAGTAGTTGTAATGAAAGCAAAAATGCAAAAAATCACAAATGCCAGCGCTGCTCCCGGACTTACAATGCCAGCCGGGACTTCGCGCCGAGATGTTCGCGGATTTTTTTTATCAAAATCTCTGTCAGCATAACGGTTGAAACCCATGGCAGCGCTGCGTGCAAGTACCATGCAGAGCAACACCAGGAAAAAAAGTTTTAGATTGATCTTTGCGTGACCATCAGCCACACCCAGGAAAAAACCAATGAGTGCAAATGGCAAAGCAAACACAGTATGTGCAAATTTTACAAGAGAAAAATATTTTGAAACGGATGTAACCAGGCTCATTAATTTGGCTTATTCTTGGGTTAAAAATTATGGCAAAGTTACATTTTTAAAATAAAGAGGAATTCTTTGTTAGCAGTACAAAAAAATTAAAATTCTCATTGCATTGAAACTTCAAATCAAAAATCAATTACTTTTGCTTTCGTTAGATTACAGCAAATAAAAATGTAAATACCGTTTTGAACCATTTTAGTTTTAACCAATGAACAAGAGAAAAGCCCTTGAATCCACGATCAGCAAAATAAATGTTACTGCACTTAGCGATGAACAGCTTGCCGCTATTGAAAAAATTATTAAGGAGGGCAATAATGATAAGAAAAAAATACCGCATGATCAGGCATCAAATAAAGCAATAGACACAGCGCTTCAAACGATACTGATGGTGATGAAACCTTTTGCCATTGCCATAGCTGACATAAAAGGCAATGTGATCGTAAAGAATGAAACAATGAACTTGTTGCTTGGTGATGCTTTCAGTACTAAAAAGAACATTTTTACCAACAAATTATTTATTGATGCAGCAGGGAAAGAAAAACTGCAAAAGCTGAAAACCTTCGGTACTGTTCACATTGATGAACTATGGTATGAAAAACCCACTAAAGTGAAAGGGGTCACAACGCCCATCTGTGTTCATGCTTTGATTTTTCCTCTCTTCGATATTTACAGGGAGATTACAAACTTCGTAATTATCCACGTAGATATCACAAGGCACAAGCTGGCAGAAAGATCATGGAAAGAAAGTGAAGAAAAATTTAACCTGATATTCGAGAATAACCAGCAGGCGGTCTATTATGAATGTGATATGAGTGGCAAGATCACTGAACTCAGCCCTTCAATTGAATTAGTTTCAAAATTTAAAAGGGAGGAAATGATCGGGAATAAAATTCAGGATTATTATTTTGACCCTAAAGAAAGGGAGTTGTTGATAAAGGAAATTTATTCAAATCATAGAGTTTCCAATTTCAGGATAAGGGTAAAAGATAAAAATGGAAAACCCGTTCAACTCATTGTCAATGCAAAGCTCGTCATTGATAGTAAAGGCAAGCCAAAGAAAATTATCGGGTTGTTGATGGATGTTACAACGCTTTACAAGACTTCCGTTGAATTAAAAAACAGCGAAGAAAGATATCGTGAGCTTTTTGAAAACACCAATGATATCATTTACACAATGGATTTGAAAGGTAATTTTACCTCTGTGAATCCTATGGCTGAAAAGATGCTTGGGTATAAGTTCACCGAGTTGAAAGAAATGAATATGTCCAGCTACATTTCGCCCGAAACTGCCAAACTTGCTTTCGCAAATATTCAGGCGAAAGTGAAAGGAAAAAAATTGAACACCATGTATGAGGTTGATTTTATCAACAAAAACAGAACCTATACATCACTTGAAATTAACAGCCAGCTTAGGTTTAAAGATGGAAAACCTTATGAAATATTTGGTATTGCCAGGAATATTTCTGAACGAAAAAAAGCCAATGAGGCAATAAAGAAAAGTGAAGAAAAATACAGACTGATTTTTGAAAATGCACCATTAGGTATTTTGACTGCCGATATTAAAGGAAATATTATTGAAGCCAATGCACCACTTGTAAAATTAATGGGTTCGCCATCACTGGAAGAGACAAAGAAAATAAATCTTTTGAAATCTCAAATTGGAATAGAAGCAGGTTTTGTTGCAGCTTTTAAAAGATCCATTAAGTCAGGGGAGGAAATGACTACTGAAAGTGCATACACGAGTAGATGGGGTGTGAATTTATATCTTAAGCTCTATATTAAACCACTCAAGGATCAAAAGGGAAAAGTGACGGGATTTCAAACCATCGTTGAAGATATTTCTGAGCAAAAAGAGTCGGACAGACAGATCAAAGAGGCTCTGAGTGAAAAGGAAATTCTTATCCGCGAAATTCATCACAGAGTGAAGAACAACATGCAGGTCATCATTTCTCTTATCAACATGCAGACCTATGAAAGCAAAGATGAGGAAATGGTAGTAAAACTGAAAGAACTGCAACAGCGGGTGAGGACCATGGCCATCATCCACGAAGACCTATACAGATCAGATGATCTTTCAAAAATAAATTTTGGAGAATACCTGCATAAACTTACCGGAAACCTGCTGCAAATATATCCCCGCAAATATGAAATTGATTTGAAATACAAGGTAACGAATGCTTATCTGAACATCAATACTGCAATTCCCTGCGGTCTGATTTTAAATGAACTTTTGAGCAATTCCTTTAAATATGCATTCCCTGAGAAATGGAGGGAATCACATAAGAAGACAAAACCGGAGATTTTTATTGAATTCAGAAGCACTAACAAACATTACCATCTCGTCGTAGGTGATAATGGGGTCGGTATTCCTGAACGTGATAAAAACTTAAAAAGAGATACCCTTGGACTTGAACTGGTGGAGATTTTAGTTGCTCAGATGAAAGGAAACATGAAACAACTCAATAAAAACGGTACCAGATACGAAATTGAGATTGAGAAATAGGGTCAAGGTTCAAGGTTCAAGGTTCAAGGTTTAGGGTTCAAGGTTCAACAACTTTAAACCTTAAACTTTAAACAACCACGAAAACTAACCACTAACGTTTACTGCTTTTACAGCGTTGACAATGGGAATATACCCTGTGCACCTGCATAGATTTCCTTCCAGCGCTTCTTTTATTTCATCTTCTTCAGGATTTGGATTCTTATCGAGCAGTGCCTTTGCGCTCATCAACATGCCGGGAGTACAGAACCCACACTGAATAGCACCATGTTCAACAAACATTTGTTGTAATCTTGAAAGCAGATGATCTTTTTCAATATTCTCAATGGTTTCAATTTTTGCATCCTTAAGTTGCCCTGCAAGTATGAGACAGGAACAAACTGCTTCGCCATTCATGATCACTGTACAGGCTCCACATTCACCAATACCGCAACCCTCTTTAGTCCCGGTAAGGCCCAGTTGTTCCCGCAATACATCAATCAGCCGCCATGAATCATCCACTTCAATCTGATGAATTTTATTATTTACTGTAAGAGTTATTTCTGCCATTTTTCTAATTTCTAATTTCTAACTTCTCTTTTATTTCTCTCAATACATCCTTGCAAAGATTGATGAACACAGGAGTCTTGTACTCCGATGACCAACGTTTGCCAATTGCATTATCAATAATTTTCAGAAGAGGTTCTTCAATATTATTGATCAATTCTTCCGTTAACTTTTTTCCTGTAAATAATTCCTCGATTTCATAAATCCTTTGAGAACGGTCGAACAATGAACCTGCAACAATGCGGCAGTCGGTAACCATTTTATTAAAGTCAAATGCAATCATTGCGCCCACGCTCATACGGGTAATATTTACTGCATTTCTTCTTCCCAACTGGTAATAACTGTGATAATATTTTTGTTGAGGTAAGGGAATGATCACTGCTGTCATTATCTCTTCAGCATTGATTTGTGTTTTATAATTTCCCAAAACAAAATCTTTGATAAGAATTTCACGATTTCCATTCTTTGATTGAAGAAGAACTTTGGCATCGTATAAAATCAATGGAGGAATTGAATCTGCACATGGAGCTGCATTCACAATGTTTCCACCCAGGGTTGCCCTATTGCGGATTTGTTTTGAACCTATCAGCGAACATGTTTTTATCAATAAAGGAAAATGTTTCTGAATGGCTTTATGCGAAACAATTGATGTAATTGAAGCGGCGCTGCCAATGAAAATTTCATTTTTACTCTTCTTAATTTTTTTCAGTTCTTCCAACTGTGAAATATTCAGAAGTTTTGATGATTCCTTACATTTTCTTAGTTCAATAATAACATCGGTACCTCCTGAAATGATCTTGTAATCTTCCGAAACCAAAGCCAGCGCTTTCTTTAAATTCTTTGGAGTGACCATTGTGATTCCTGAAATTCGCGGACCCTGTTTCCTTGCTTTGATGTTCAATCCTGCTTCACTCTGTCGCGATGGTTTAATAAGATTCTTTCCGAGATAAACTCTTTCTAACGTCAAAGGTATCTGGTAAAAATATTTTCCGACAGCAAACTTCATAGCATTATTAATAGCTGCTGAAGCCAGTTCAAGTGTTGGTTCGCCAATGCATTTTGCACCGAAAGGGCCATATTTGTCGGGGTTTTCAATGAGTATTGGTTCTATCTTGTGAATATCCTTAATAGTTGGAACAAGATATTCATCAAGGTTAGGAGATTTTACTATGCCATTCTGAACATTGAAATCTTCAAGAATTGCATAACCGATGCCTTGGGCAACACCTCCATAAACCTGCCCTTCGATGCCAAGCCTGTTTATCACCTTGCCCACATCATGAGCGGCAGTAATTTTCATTACATCAATTTTCCCTGTTGATGTATCAACTTTGATCTCGGCAATCTGACAACCGTAAACATAAGTGAAGTAAGCATTACCTTGCCCTGTTTCTTCAACCCAACCCACATCGGGAGCCTTGAACCAGCCATAAGAAGAAAGATTCACACCTGCTTTGAATGATTTCTCAACTGCTTTTTCAAATGGAATAGATCTCAGGCATTCCTCGGTTTCCTTTACGGAAATAAGACCATTTGCCCAGACAGTTTCTTCAATAGAGGTTACATTCAATTCATTTTTGATTACTTCGAAAATGGTGTTTTTTATTTTTTGAGCAGCATCAATGATGGCATTTCCTCCTGTCAAAGTAGCACGGGATGCAACAGTAGGTCCTCCATCAGGAATTGTAGCAGTTTGTGGTTCGAGGAAAATAATTTTCTC
Organism: uncultured Bacteroidota bacterium; assembly: GCA_903889915.1. Lineage (GTDB taxonomy): Bacteria > Bacteroidota > Bacteroidia > Bacteroidales > CG2-30-32-10 > CAISZK01. The sequence goes on along the minus strand of CAISZK010000073.1, from coordinate 21,615 downwards.
TAAATTTATTCCGAGCATCTCTGCAGCGATTTGACAGAATGTGGTTCTCATTCCTTGTCCATTCTCGTTCAAACCTGCAAGAACATAAACGCTGCCGTCACCTTGAACAGAAACTATTGCAGAAGTTGCATCAACACCTTCAGCGCCTAAAGAGCAGCCGCGATAACTGCATGCAAGGCCAATCCCGTATTTATATCTTGTGCTATTCTCATTAAGTTTTTTATAGTCTTCAAGTTTTTTCAAATATCCGGAGCTTTCAAGAGATTTATCAATTACTTCTTGTAGTGAAACCGTATGTTCCGATAGTTTTTGACCGCTGGCAGTGACGCTGTCCTGCTTAAAGCCATTTAACCTGCGGATTTCAAGAGGTGTGATATTACACAATGCAGCAATTTCGTCCATCAGAGATTCCTGTGCAAATATGATTTGAGGAGAGCCAAATCCTCTGAAGGCTGCTGTATATGGATTGTTGGTATAAACAGAACGAATGTCGGTTTGGACATTTTCCACCTCATAGGGGCCTGTAGCCTGTACTACCGAACGCCAGGTAACAAAAAAACTTTGTGAAGAATACGCGCCGCTATCAGCAATGATATTTATCTTCATGGCTTTTAGCTTGCCCTCATTGTTGAATCCAACTTTATATTGCAGAATGTACGGATGCCGTTTATAACTTTCCTTAATTGATTCTTCGCGGGTATAAGTCAATTTCACAGGCTTTCCCGTCATTTCTGAAAGCAGAGCAACACGGCAAGCCATGCAATTAATAATATCATCTTTCCCTCCGAATGAGCCACCCAATGTAGAGCTAAAAACATTTACCATGTTTAGATCAACACCCATAAAAGCGGCGACCATTCTTCGTGTCGTAAATGGGTTTTGAATGGAGCCGTATATTTTGAATCCCTTTGTCGTCGGGTCTGGAGCAGCAGTGACAGTCTCGGGTTCTATGTAAGCATGTTCATGAAATCCTGTTCTGAATTCTCTCTCAATAACCTGTTCCGATTGTTCAAAACCTTTTTCAATGTCACCTTTAATAAGCGGGTAATGATTAACAATATTGCTCTTAAAATCCGGATGGATCAATCGTGCATCGGGCTTGATGGCTTCAGCAGGATCAAATATTCCTTCAATAGGCTCGTATTCTATTTCAATTGCATCCGCAGCAGCGTAAGCCTGTTCCTTTGTCTTTGCAGCAACAACGGCTATTACATCACCTGTATAAAAAACTTCATCATTAACGAAAACAAAATGATCCTGACGGATTGGACCTATTCGTTTTTGTCCCGGAATATCCTTATAAAATACAATTGCTGAAACACCATCCATTTTTTCAGCTTTGGTAAAATCAATACTTTTGATCTTACCAACCGGAATGTCAGTATATCGGTTTGCAGCATAATGCATCCCATGAAGGTTGATGTCATCTCCATAAATTGCTTTGCCTGTCACCTTTTCATAACTATCAATGCGCGGGACTTTTTTACCTATCATATTGTGCATGCGAAATGTATTTGGATTTTAATAGTCATTAGTCAAAAGTCAATGGTCATTAGAATTTGGACATTAGAAATTTTTCAACAGAATTGATATCAGGTTTTATAGGAGCGGGGATATCAATGATTTTTTGAAGCGCTTTCAAATCTTTCAGGCCACTTCCAGTAAGAAGGACAACATTTTTGCTTCCTTGTTCAAATTTTCCATCCCAATAATAACTCAGAAATGCCGCGAAGGCAGCACTTGCTGCTGGTTCGGCAAATAATCCTGTGCGGCTGCTCAACACTTTTGAAGCTGCAAGTATTTCTTCATCACTTACAGTAAGACACTCTCCATTGTATTTCTTCAAATATTTCTTTGCCATCCTGAAATTCCTGGGAATATCTACAGAGATAGAATCAGCAATTGTTCTTCCTGGAGAAGAAACAAATTCTTCCTTGTCAATATTATTAATAATATTGCTGCTTCCTAAAGCCTGAACAGCCACAATTGTTGGAATCCTATCAATGATCTTTAATGCCAGCAGATCTTCAAAACCTTTATAAACTCCCGAGATTATCACTCCATCGCCAACAGGGACAAATAATCTGTCAGGAATAGCTTTGTTAAGTTGTGAATAAATCTCAAAGGATACTGTCTTCTTTCCTTCAATTGTCAAAGGATTGAAAGCAGTATTGCGGTTATACCATCCGAATTTTTTTGTTGCTTCAATACTCAGATCAAATGCTGTATCATAGTTTCCATCAATGGGAACAATACGGGCGCCATACATCATTATTTGCGTCAACTTTGCAAGTGGAGCATTCGCAGGAACAAAAATGATTGCATTTTGCTTTTGTGATGCACACATTCCGGCAAGCGAAGACCCGGCATTCCCGGTTGAGGCAGCTACTATGGTATCAATATTATTCTCTTTTGCAAAGGCAGAAACAACTGCAGATGCTCTGTCTTTGAAAGAATACGTGGGATTCTGAGAATCATCCTTCAGAAAAAGTTCGAAATCCAAAGCTTCATGATCCAGCGATGTGATTTTATATAAAGGAGTATTTCCAACTTTTAGATAAGGTAAATTATGAATAGAGTTTATTGGAAGCAGATCAATAAATGCTTTTGATTCCAATTCTTGAAAGGTACCAGAAGAAAGGTGGGAGATGATTTCATTATAATCGTAAATAGTTTTCAAAACACCATAAGGAGGTGAGTCCGGAGTGTTTTGCTTTTTGCATTTGTTGCACAGATAAATGATTTGTGAAGATTCATAAGTTTCCCCACAGTCAGTGCACTCGTAAAAAAATTTAACATTCATATTTTAAGCCTTGAATTTTAATCAAAGGTAGAAATAAAAGATTGAAAAGGTAAATAAATTTAAAGTTGTCTGTAGATAAAAAAACATTGAAAATTGATAGCTTGAATTGTAAACACCCGAAAATTATAAAAACAGAACAACGATGACTTTTGTGGTTATTACTGATTTGCGATGGCTATCAACATCATCAACAATATCGTCATGATTGTTCTGTTTTTTGCTCAAATTTAGTGAGCAAGTCCTCTTTTAACATCGCTGTTATGACCCTTCATACCCGGGCATGATTTGTGAGCGCAGCTTGAAAGATTGGCTGCCAATGTAGCCAATAATAAAAAAAGTGCGAGAATTTTACCTATTTTTTTCATGGTTTTTGTTTTGTTATTTTAATGTCAAAAATTGTTCCAATATTATTTTGATTTTATCAATGATCCTGTTTTATGCTTCACTATCAGGCTAAAGTTTGTTTTATAAATTTTTCAGTACTCCAGTTTCTTCGTTAAACTGACTGATCATTTCATCCAGCACTTCATTTTGTTTAAAAATTTGTTCCCATATTTCCCTGTCATACCACAATTGGTTGAGGTCTTCAATTTCTTTAGCTTGTTGTTCCACCCATGTAAAGTACTTTAAATTGTGAATCATCTTGCGGTCATTATAGGTCAATTCTTTTATGTGATCACATGCGGCTCCCATCAAACATTTTTCATAATCCTTAATAGATTGCACCTGTGAGTATGCTCCTCTTTCAGAATTCAGTTCTTCAAGTCGTGATTGATACATGACTGCCGAATCTGTAGCAATGGTCATTATTATATCTTCTGAGGTCATTTCAAAAAGTTTCGCTGTCTTAATAGCTGAAAGCATATTTGAGATGCCGGAGATTCCAAGCAATTCAAGAGAATTTATCAAATCAGATTCAATACCAGTGGATTTTAGATATTCTTTTCCTTCTTTTTCATTGAACAATCGGAATATTCTCATGCAATCTTCGTCATCAACAGCTACAACCACATCAGTATTCTTAACATTGTGAACCCAGGGAACATGTTTGTCACCTATACCTTCAATCCGGTGGCCACCAAAACCGTTCATCAATAAGGTGGGGCATTGCAAAGCTTCTGAAGCGACCACTTTAATATGAGGGTGTAATGTCCTTAAATAATCACCTCCTGCAATTGTACCCGCAGAACCGGTAGCAGAAACATAACCTGCCAATTTACTTCCTTTGCTTTTTATTTTATTAAAAACTTCATCAAGTGCACTTCCGGTCACATTGTAGTGCCAGCATGGATTTCCGAATTCATCAAACTGATTAAAGATGATACAATCTTTTCTGTTTTTGCGAATATCCCAGCAGGCATCATAGATCTCTTTCACATTCGATTCACATCCTTTTGTGGCAATCACCTCGGCACCTATTTCTTTCAGCCATTCAAAACGTTCTTTGCTCATTTCTTCCGGAAGAATTGCAACTGCAGTACATCCCATAAGGTATGAATCAAAAGCTCCGCCACGACAATAATTTCCTGTTGATGGCCAAACTGCTTTATGATAAGTTGGATCAAATTCTCCTGAAATAATACGGGGAGCCAAACAGCCATAAGCTGCACCTACTTTGTGTGCTCCTGTTGGAAACCATTTGCCAACGATCAGCACTATACGCGCATCAACTCCTGTAATTTCTTTTGGCAATTCAAGATAATTCACATCACCGAATAATCCGCCTTTTTCTTTTGGTTCGTTATGCCAGTTAATACGAAAAAGGTTTAAAGGATCAAGTTCCCAAAGCCCGATATTTTTTAATTTGCTTTTCACTTTATCAGGAATAAGCTGCGGATCTTTCATCTGTGCGAAGGAAGGGAGAATGATTTTCTTTTCCCGAAAGCGTTCAATTGCTTTTTTCCTAACATCCGGTTGAACAATTTTATTTACAATTTGTATCATAATAGGTGTCTGATTAAATTCAAAAAAATTCAGGTGGCAAAAGTAGGTATTTAGTTGATTGGTAATGAATATTTTTTTAAAAGACATTTGCAAAAAGATGTTTTTTTGTCAGCCAAACCTACAATTGCAAAAAGTCAAAGAGTGCCAAAGTGGATGATGACTGACCTTGCAAACAAAGAATGCGGCCTTTTTTTGTTTTAGCATTCTTTAATCCATTTATTTGCGGTTTATAAAAATAAGTGTAATTTTGCAACTCCATTTTTAATAAAAGGTCTCAAGCTCATTATCTTTTCACAGGCATCTGAACAAAAAAGAATGATTTATTGTTCTTTATTTGCTAAATAAAAAAATAGTTGTACTTTTGCATCCCCATTTTTAAAAAGGGATATAAGATATTGATAAAATTAAACAATACCAATGGATACGTTAACTTATAAAACAATTTCAGCCAACAAGGAGACTGTTCACAAAGAATGGATACTGGTGGATGCTGAAAACGAAATACTGGGTAGGCTTTCTTCTAAAGTTGCCAAAATGATCAGGGGTAAGAATAAAACAAACTTCACACCCCATGTTGATTGCGGTGATAATGTAATCGTGATCAATGCAGAAAAAATTCGTTTGACAGGGAAGAAAATGGACGAGAAAGAATACGTTCGCCATACCGGATTTCCTGGTGGACAGCGTTTCACTTCTCCTAAGGAACTGCTGAAGAAAAATCCAACGGCCATCATTGAAAAAGCTGTTAAAGGAATGCTACCTAAAAACCGCCTTGGTGCAGTTTTATTTGCGAATCTTCATGTTTACACAGGTGCTGAACATCCACATACAGCACAGCAACCGAAAGAAATTAAACTTAACTCAATCAAATAAATCGTATGGAAGTTATTCATGCATTAGGAAGAAGAAAAAATGCCATAGCCCGCGTAATTGTTAAAGATGGCAATGGTTCAATAACAGTTAACAGGAGGGATTATAAAGTATATTTTCCTGTACCAACAATGCAGTATGTTATAAACCAACCCCTCGAAATAGCTGAATCTCTCAGCAAATACGACATTGTTGCAAGCATTGATGGTGGTGGTGTTAGCGGACAGGCAGAAGCCCTGAAACTTGCAATCGCAAGAGCTTTATGCAAAATAAACCCGGAAAACAGACCTCCTTTGAAAGCTAAAGGCTTAATGAGACGCGATCCACGTATGGTAGAACGTAAAAAACCAGGTCAGAAGAAAGCCCGCAAAAGATTCCAATACAGTAAACGTTAATATCCACAGAGGAAAAATAGATAAAATGGCAAGAGTAAATTATAACGACCTTTTAGACGCAGGTGTACACTTCGGTCACCTGAAAAGAAAATGGAATCCAAATATGGCTCCTTATATTTTTATGGAGAAGAACGGGATTCACATTATTGACCTGAATAAAACTTTAGCTAAAATTGATGAAGCTGCTGTTGCTATTAAACAAATAGCCAAATCAGGAAAGAAAATTCTTTTTGTTGCCACCAAGAAACAGGCAAAAGACATCGTAGCAGAGCAGGTAAAAGCTGTGAACATGCCTTATGTTACTGAAAGATGGCCGGGAGGAATGCTTACAAACTTCGCAACTATCCGAAAAGCAGTTCGCAAAATGGCAAGCATTGATAAAATGTTTACTGATGGAACCTCAGACAACATGTCAAAAAAAGAAAGACTGCAGGTTAGCCGCGAACGGGCTAAACTTGAAAAGAACCTTGGAAGCATAACCGATCTTTCAAGACTTCCTTCAGCGCTTTTTATTGTTGATATTAATAAGGAACATATTGCTGTGGCTGAAGCCAAAAAACTTAGCATTCCTACATTTGCTATCGTTGATACTAATTCCAACCCAAATGAAGTTGACTTTCCGATCCCTGCAAATGACGATGCAGCAAAATCAATAGCATTGATTGTAAAAGCTATGATCACTTCTATAGAAGAAGGTCTGGATGAAAGGAAATATGATAAGGATAAGCAGGCTGAGGATGAAAAAGAAGAAGCTATTGAAGTTGAAAGAGTAAAGTCAAGCGCTTTGGCTGAAATAGACGAGGAAGATAAAGACGACGAAGATATTAAAGCAAAAAAGATTGCAATTAAAGCCGGCATTAAACTTAAAGAAGACGAAGTAACCGGTGAAAAAGCTAAAAGAGCAACAATTAAATCGCCAAAAACTTTAATTAAAAAGGCTCCGGGAACAAAAAAATTATAACAACAATTTTAATAAAAATTTAAAATGGCAAATATTACAGCAACAGATGTTAACAAGCTAAGACAAATGAGCGGTGCCGGTATGATGGACTGCAAGAAAGCGCTTGTTGAATCTGACGGTGATTTTGATAAGGCAATAGATTATCTGAGAAAAAAAGGACAAAAAGTAGCAAGTAAACGCAGTGACAGATCAGCTAATGAAGGCATGGTGTTTGCAAAAACTTCAGCTGACAATAAAAAAGCAATTGCAGTGATGATCAGTTGCGAAACTGACTTTGTTGCAAAGAGTGCAGATTTTGTAAAATTTGCAAATGATGTTGCTGATTTTGCTATCACCAATACTCCTGCAACACTTGAAGATCTTGTGAATGCTGATTTAAACGGCAGAAAAGTTGCAGAAAACCTTTTGGATCTTATCGGAAAAACCGGTGAAAAAATGGAAATTGCTTCTTATGAATTAATAGAAGCTGCCATTACATTTGCATACAATCACCCTGGCAACAGGCTTGGAACAATCATTGGTTTCAATAAAAATGATGTTGCAAATATTGATCAATTAGGGAAAGAAATTGCAATGCAAATTGCAGCTATGGATCCAGTAGCTATTGATAAGGATGATGTAGATCAGAAAATGATTGAAAAAGAAATCGAAATTGGCAAAGAACAGGCGCGTCAGGAAGGAAAACCTGAAGATATGCTTGAAAAAATTGCTTTGGGTAAATTAAATAAATTTTACAAAGACAGAACACTCCTTAACCAGGAGTTTGTAAGAGATACAAAGAAGACCGTGAGACAATATATAGCCGAAGCTGACAAAGATTTAAAGGTAACAGCTTTCAGGCGTCTTATGATCGGCGGATAACATAGTTAATAATTAGTACTTAAAAAGAGAGGATGTGAGTTCTCTCTTTTTTTTTGTTACAGATTAAAAGTGTAGGAAGGGAAGAAGGATTTTCATCCTTAGAGGAATTTATTATAAGAATTGCAGTTAGGTGTACTCCAGCGCCATTGTTTCTCCATTCAGCACCATCAGACCTCCCATTGCCAGAGCATGCATTTCATCTTCTCCGGGATAGATGTGTACAGGAGCAATCTTTTGTACCCTTTCGATAATCTGGTTAACAAACCAATTACTATGAGCGATGCCTCCTGTAATAAGAATGGCATCAACTTCAAATTTTAATACTGCACTCATGGCGCCAATTTCTTTGGAGACCTGATAAGCCATAGCCTCATAAATTAATTTAGCATCGGCATCGCCATTCATCATTCTTTGTTCCACATCGCAGGCGTTGTTTGTTCCAAGATAGGCTACCATTCCGCCTTCACCTTTAATGATTTTCATTACCTGATCAAGAGTATATTTTCCGCTGAAACATAATCTGGCAAAAGGGCCCATAGGTAGTGTGCCGCTGCGTTCAGGAGAAAATGGCCCATCACCATCCAACCCCTGGTTTACATCAATGACTTTTCCCTTTTTGTGTGCTCCAACTGTAATGCCTCCTCCAAGATGAACCACTATCAGATTGATGTCTTCATATTTTTGAAGAATAGATTTTGCATGAGCGCGTGCAACTGCCTTTTGATTTAATGCATGAAAAATTGAAACTCTTTTGAAAAGCGGATGTCCTGAAATCCTTGCCAGATCTTCGAATTCATCTACCACGACAGGGTCAACAATAAAGGCTCTGGCATCAGGAAATGAACTTGCCAGGTCATCAGCAATCAAACCACCCAGATTACTTGCATGTTCACCATAAGCACATCCCAAAAGATCTTGTTTGAGTTTATCATTTACTGCATAAACGCCGGATGGAATTGGTTTTACAACACCACCACGCCCAACAACTGCAGCAATTTGATCGAGATCAATTTCAGTTTTTTTTAATTCTTCAAGAATGATATCATTCCTGAACTGATATTGATCAACGACCTTTTTAAATTTTTTCAGGTCCTCTGAATTATGTGTAATATTTTTTGTAAAGACAGGCTTGTTGTTCTGGAAGACTGCAATTTTTGTGGAAGTAGACCCAGGGTTTATGGCGAGTATTAAAAAATTATCTGTCATATCTCTCTAATAATTAAAGGTGGCACGATTGAAAACAAATCACTGATTTCTTTTTCAAAGTCATCTTTATAAAAAAACTTATAGTTGTCAAAATTATAAAAAAACCTGAAAGTATTCAGGGTAAAATAAAAATTGCTGAAATAGGTAAACAAAAGTATGGTAATAATTGTAATTTTGCACGAATTGGATTAATAAATTTTATTATGCAACTACAACCAGCCTATAAGCCAAAGAACCATATCCGGATAGTGACAGCAGCTTCATTGTTTGACGGACACGATGCTTCGATCAATGTTATGCGGAGGATCATTCAGTCAACAGGCGCTGAAGTAATACACCTGGGACATAATCGCTCCGTGCAGGAAATTGTTGATTGTGCAATCCAGGAGGATGTTCAATCCATTGCGGTGACTTCCTATCAGGGAGGGCATATTGAATTCTTTAAATACATGTACGACCTGTTGAAAGAGAACAACAGTACGCACATAAAGATTTTTGGTGGTGGAGGTGGTGTAATCCTTCCTGAAGAAATTGATGAGTTACATGCTTATGGTATCACACGTATTTATTCTCCTGATGATGGCCGGTCAATGGGGTTACAGGGGATGATCAATGATGTGATTGAAAAATCTGATTTTCCCTGTGGGAAAAATGTAAAAGTTGACATTGCAGAAATTGAAAACAAGGATTACAAAGCTATTGCTAAATTGATCTCTGCTGTTGAAAATTTCACTGAGGATGTTGGTGAAACCATTGCTCAGATCAATGAAATTGCCAAGGGCAGGACCATTCCGGTAATTGGTATTACCGGCACAGGTGGTTCAGGAAAATCTTCTCTTGAAGATGAATTCGTAAGAAGATTTCTTAAGGATTTCCCTGACAAAACCATGGCTATTGTTTGTGTGGACCCTTCAAAACGCAAGAGCAGTGGTGCATTGCTGGGCGACAGAATAAGAATGAATGCCATCAGCAATCCCAGAGTGTATGTGCGCTCCATGGCAACACGGCAATTAAACCTGGCGCTTTCAAAGCACATTCAGGATGCTCTGAATATCCTGAAGGTGGCAAACTTTGACCTCATTATTCTCGAAACTTCCGGTATCGGACAGTCGGATACCGAAATTATAGATCACAGCAATCTTACGCTTTATGTGATGACGCCTGAATATGGCGCTGCCACCCAGCTTGAGAAAATTGACATGCTTGATTTTGCTGATATTATTGCCATCAACAAATTTGATAAACGTGGTGGTGTGGATGCTTTGAGGGATGTGAAAAAACAATACCAACGCAACCATCAGTTGTTTGATACGGACACTGAAAAAATGCCTGTATTTGGCACTATAGCTTCACAATTTAATAATCCCGGCGTCAATTTGCTTTACAGAAAAATCATCGAAAAGATTGATGAGAAAATGAATCTTAACTGGGAAACAAAAAAAATTCTTGATTCAGAAACCCCGGATAAAATTTTTATCATTCCTCCTCACCGTACGCGCTATCTTTCTGAAATTGCTGATACCGTAAGGAAATACAACAAGTGGGCAGACGACCAATCGGAGACTGCACAAAAACTTTACAGCCTGAAAAAAACAATTGATGAACTCAAGTTGGAAAACAAAGCTGACAGTAAAGAAATGGTTGCGTCACTTGAAAATCTTTACCAGGAAATCAATCATAACCTTGAAGAACCAAACAGAAAAATACTCGAAACATGGGAAAAGAAAGTTGATTGCTACAAGCAGGAATACTATTCTTTTAAAGTAAGAGAGAAGGAAATAAAAATAAAGACACATACAGAGACTCTTTCACATTTGCAGATTCCAAAGATTTCGACACCTAAATACAAAGGATGGGGAGATATTCTGAAATGGAATCTTAAAGAAAATGTGCCCGGAGAATTTCCTTATGTTGCCGGTGTGTTTCCTTTCAAACGTGAAGGAGAAGATCCCACCCGTATGTTTGCCGGAGAAGGAGGACCTGAGCGTACCAACAAGCGTTTTCATTACGTTTCAAAAGGACTTCCTGCCAAGCGACTTTCAACAGCTTTTGATTCGGTTACACTTTATGGCAACGACCCCGGTCTTCGTGCCGACATCTATGGAAAGATTGGTAATTCGGGCGTTTCGATATGTTGCCTTGATGATGCAAAGAAGTTATATTCGGGCTTCAATCTTGCCGATCCTATGACTTCCGTTTCCATGACTATAAATGGCCCGGCCCCCATGATGGTTGGATATTTTATGAATACTGCCATTGATCAGCAATGCGAAATCTATATCAAACAGCATGGCCTGGTTGATGAGGTGAAGAATAAAATTGAAGCATTTTACAAAGAAAAAGGAACTATACGCCCAAGCTATCAGGGAGAACTTCCCGAAGGCAACGATGGTCTTGGATTAATGCTGCTTGGGACAACCGGTGACAAGGTACTGCCTAAAGAAGTTTATGAAAAAATAAAAGCGAATACCATCAGTTGTGTCCGGGGAACTATACAGGCTGACATTCTGAAAGAAGATCAGGGGCAGAATACATGTATATTTTCCACTGATTTTTCTTTAAAATTAATGGGAGATGTGCAGGAGTATTTTATCAATAACAATATCCGAAACTTCTATTCTGTTTCCATTTCAGGTTATCATATTGCTGAGGCCGGTGCAAATCCTTTATCACAGCTTGCATTCACGCTTTCCAACGGTTTTACATACGTGGAATATTACCTTTCAAGAGGAATGGATATTAATAAATTTGCTCCTAATTTGTCCTTCTTTTTCTCTAATGGAATTGACATCGAATTTTCGGTGATTGGCCGCGTTGCCCGCAGTATCTGGGCAAAAGCCATGAAGAATATGTACAAAGGAAATTCTCGTTCACAGCAGTTGAAATATCATATTCAAACCAGCGGACGTTCTTTGCATGCCCAGGAAATTGGCTTTAATGATATACGTACTACGTTGCAGGCGCTGTATGCCATTTATGACAACTGCAATTCTCTTCACACGAATGCTTACGATGAAGCCATCACTACTCCCACCGAAGAAAGTGTGCGCAGGGCCATGGCAATTCAAATGATCATCAATCATGAGCTTGGATTGGCAAAAAATCAAAATCCGAACCAGGGATCATTTATTATTGAAGAGCTGACAGAACTCGTTGAAGAAGCTGTGATGGCAGAATTCGACAGACTGACCGAAAGGGGAGGGGTTCTTGGAGCTATGGAAACATGCTACCAACGCAGCAAGATTCAGGAAGAATCTCTTTATTACGAAACGTTGAAACATACAGGAGAACTCCCGATAATGGGTGTGAACACATTTTTATCATCTCAGGGTTCGCCGACGATTATTCCCGGCGAAGTGATCCGTGCTACTGAAGAAGAAAAAAGATACCAGATTGAAATGTTGGAACAGCTTCACAAAACCCATGCAGACGGTGTACCCACGCTGCTTGAAAATCTTCAGCATGCTGCTGTAAAGAACATGAATATGTTTAACGAGTTGATGGAAATAACCAAATATTGCTCCATAGGACAGATCACCGATGCTTTGTATAATGTCGGAGGGCAGTATCGCCGCAACATGTAAGAAATGTTCGTGGTTTGTGGTTTGTAGTTTGTTGTTTCGGGTTCTGTTAAAGTTTCAGGTTTCTATTCAATGACAATTGACCAATGACCAATGACCAATGACTAATGACCATCAATGACTAATGACCAATGACTAATGACTTCTGACTATTGACCAATGACCAATGACCTGATCACCATCACCGGCTGTGGCTCAATTTCACCCCTGGGTTTTCAGCGGGATGCTATCTTTGCAAAGTATCTCTCAAATGAAAATTGTCTTGTTGAAAAATATTTCAACGGGAAGAAATATGCTGTAGGATGTATTTCCAAAAATGCAGAAGAACAACTTTCCAACCTGATCATTGATAATCCCAAATACAAAAGGTTAGACAGAACCATATTGATGGCCATTCATGCTGCCGGACTTGCTTTTTCTGAATCAAACAGGAGAGGTTATGCAGGAAAAATAACGGGAGTGAATCTTGGCTCTTCTCGTGGATCCACCGCATTGTTTGAGCAGTTACATGAAGAATTCCTGAACGATAATTCAAAAAGGACATCACCTTATGCATCTCCACTGACGACGCTTGGATTTGTTTCGAATCAGGTAGCTGCTCATCTGAATATTGCCGGACCGGTTATTGACACTTCTGTAACTTGTTCCACCGGTATCCAGGCCATTTGCAATGCTATTGCATGGATCAAAGCGGGAATGGCAGATCGTTTTCTTGCGGGAGGAACTGAAGCTCCACTTACAAATTTTACATTGGCGCAGGTTGAAGCACTGGGAATTTATTCAGATTTACTTGCCATAGAATATCCTTGTACGCCCCTCTCATCCGTGAATGAAGGTCTGAACACTTTTGTCCTTGGCGAAGGTGCTGCTGTTTTTGCAATCGAGAAAATGAAGATGCAGGAACTAAAGGAAAAACAACCGCTGTGTATCATTGAATCTGTTGGGTTTTCATTTGAAAAGCCTGTCAGCCTGACGGGCATTGCTGAAGATGGTTCATTGCTTGCTGCATCTATGAAGATGGCAATGGAAAATATGATCACCGATAATGATATTGATCTCGTGTTGCTCCATTGTCCGGGTACTGCAAAGGGTGATCGTGCAGAGATGAATGCAGTGAAAGATGTTTTCAGAAATGTTGTTCCAAATCTTTTCTCAAACAAGTGGAAGATAGGGCACACTTATGCAGCATCAGCGGCACTCAGCCTGGAGCTTGCTTTGCTTTGCCTGCAAAACAACTTCTCTCCTGATTTCCCATACAAAGCAATAGTAAATAACCATCCAAAAAACATTCGTAAAGTGATGATCAATGCTACGGGATTTGGCGGCAATGCAACCTCTATTATTGTTTCGAATCCGGGGTTAATTGAATAACCTTGCTGGCCGGTGAAGATGGTGTAATTGGCACATTACATTTTCCATAGACTTTGATGCTAAATTTGAATGGTTATGCTTACCAATTCACTATTCCTGCCAATTTTGCTCACCAGTTGTTAAGTTCAGGCCAATTCAGGTCATTAAGTTTCTCAACAATGTCTCTGTTCAAAATTATTGGATTATAAATTTCAGAAGAGTTATGAATTAGTTTGTGATCATTAACAATTTTCAAGTCATTCCTGGGAATAAATATTTTAATAATTCCAAAGATTTTTATTCCTAAACCATTATCAAAAATTACCCATTTTGAAAAGAAATATCCAATCCGAAAAAATCCTATTCTACCAAATGATTTGAATTCTTCTATTATTTTTCCTTCCGGGAAATTATTTCTTTTCAACGAACCAAAAGGACCATAATTAATTTTAAATAAAAGCAAACTGAAAAAGAGAATTAAATCATAAAACATAATTAACTGATACAATAAAAACAGGGGAGTTTGCTTGAAAATAATCAAGTTAATTCTATCAAAGAAAATCAGATTGCAAGATGTAACAATGATAAAATAAGCGATGTTAAAAATATTCCAGTAACCAGATTTTCTTTGTACCATAATAATCAGTTTCAAATGTTTGAATTAGTTTGATTGGCTTACACCTAACGTCAGGTGTATCGTATTTCCGCAATCTCCAAAATACTCTTTCCAAAGTCCTTAATTTTTTAAAGCTACTGGGATTGTTCATTTATAATCATTTATTTTTGGATAATGATTTTCATGATGCAAACATAATAAAAAAATCTTCATTTACTTCCATTCTGAAATAATCGTTTTTGGATAGAAAAAAAGGATATGGCTTAAGGTAAATACCGAATCCGTACCTCAAGGAAGTGACTTCCTTGCGGAAGGAAGCCACTATTTTCCTCAAGGAAACGACTTGCTTGCGGAAGGAAGCTATTGTTTTCCTCAAGGAAGCGGCTTCCTTGAGGAAGGAAGCCACTGTTTTCCTCAATGAAGCGACTTCCTTGCGGAAGGAAGCTATTGTTTTCCTCAAGGAAGCGACTTCCTTGCGGAAGGAGGTCACTGTTTTCCTCAAGGAAGCGACTTCCTTGCGGAAGGAAGCCACTGTTTTCCTCAAGGAAGCGACTATCAGTCATATTGAAAATTGTGTTTTTTGCAAAACAAGCTGATTAATATCAATCACTTATATCAAAATTGAGAATAAACATAATCAATCAGTCTTTATAAATAAACAGTTTTAAAAATTTAATTCATTAAATCATGCAATCCGGAAAAAGAATTGCTGGTATCAAAACTACAAAAGAAGCAAAAAAATCCTCCACTCAGGATTTATCGTTACCTCTAAATGGAATTTGTCCCGAAATTTCGGTCTTGAAATTTGGAATTTGGAATTTGGATCTTGGAATTTGAAACCTGGAATTTGGGTCTTTCTTTTATTGCCCCAGCAATTTTTTAATCTCATTTAATTTCAAAAGTGCTTCAACCGGTGACAAGGTGTTAATATCAATGTTGAGGATGTCCTGTTTTATTTGTTGAAGCAGGGGGTCGTCCAGTTGGATAAAACTAAGCTGGAAGTCGCGCAACTGCTGGTTACGTTTCGAGATCTCTTTGGCTTTTTTTGTCAGTTCTTCACTGCTGTGTGATTTTTCTAGCTGAACCAGAATTTCATTTGCTGTTTCAATCACCTTCGAAGGCATACCTGCCATTTTTGCAACATGGATACCAAAGCTGTGCTCGGTGCCACCGGGAACAAGTTTGCGCAGGAAAATCACTTTATTGTTGATCTCTTTTATCGAGACATGAAAATTCTTTACTCTGGGCATGGATGAAGCCATTTCATTCAATTCATGATAGTGGGTTGCAAACAATGTTTTTGCTCTGAAAATAGGATGTTCGTGAAGAAACTCAGCAATTGCCCATGCAATGGAGATGCCATCATAAGTACTGGTTCCGCGCCCGATTTCATCAAGAAGGATGAGGCTGCGATCGGAAATATTATTCAGAATGCTTGCTGTTTCGTTCATTTCAACCATAAAGGTTGATTCGCCTGAGGAAATATTGTCAGAAGCGCCTACCCTTGTAAAAACTTTATCAACAAGACCAATCTCAGCGCTGTCAACAGGGACATAACTTCCCATCTGGGCCAACAGTACTATAAGCGCAGTTTGCCTTAACAACGCTGACTTTCCTGACATATTCGGACCGGTGATGATCAGTATCTGCTGCTTCTCATTGTCGAGGTAAACATCATTGGAAATATATTCTTCACCAAGGGGCAATTGTTGCTCAATAACAGGATGCCTTCCTTTTTTGATATCAATGACAAATGATTCGTTTATTTCAGGTCGTATATACCTGTTCTTTTTCGCAATCGTTGCAAATGACAACAGGCAGTCAAGCCTTGCAATCAGCGATGCGTTCAGTTGTATTGGCTCTATGTAATCGTTCAGTGCAAGGACAAGGTCATCATAAATGTGCGTTTCAATCGCTAGTATTTTTTCTTCTGCTCCTAGTATTTTTTCTTCGTATTCCTTGAGTTCTTCCGTTATGTAGCGCTCGGCATTCACGAGCGTTTGTTTCCTTTGCCATTCTGGAGGAACCTTATCTTTATGTGTGTTTGTCACTTCAAGATAATACCCGAAAACATTGTTGTATGACACCTTCAGGGAGGGTATCCCTGTGCGTTCAATTTCCCTCTGCTGGATATGAAGCAGGAAATTTTTACCCGAACTCGACAGGTTTCTCAGTTCATCAAGATCTTCATTCACGCCTGCGTTTATCAGGTTTCCTTTTGAAATCAAAACAGGTGGATCAGAATTTATTTCCCTGCCAATTCTTTCGCTGATCAGGGTGCATGGGTTCAGTTGTTCGGCAATTATTTTCAGTGCAACATCAGATGATTCATTACAGGCATTTTTTATGGGAACCAAAGCATCGAGAGCCTTTTTCAGTTGCATAACCTCACGCGGAAAAATTTTCCTCACGGCAACCTTTGAAATTAAACGTTCGAGATCGCCAATGAATTTGATGTTCTGCAAAAGTATTTCTGAGATTTTTCCATTTTTCAAAAGATACTCCACAACATTCAATCTTTCATCAATGGGCTGTTTGTTTTTGAGTGGCAAAATAAGCCATCGCTTCATGAGCCGTGATCCCATGGGTGAGATTGTCTGATCAATTACATCTATCAATGTGCGTGCATTCTCATTATTGGTACTCAGAAGTTCAAGATTTCTGATAGTGAATCTGTCAAGCCAGACATAATGATCTTCTTCAATACGCGACAGTTTTGAGATATGCTGTATCTTGTCGTGTTGTGTTTCCGAAAGGTAATGCAAAGCCGCACCGGCAGCGATGATCCCATATTCCATATCTTCCACTCCGAATCCCTTTAGTGAAGAAGTTCCGAAATGTTTTACAAGAATATCGTAAGAAAAATCTTTGGTAAAGACCCAATCTTCAAAAGTGTTGGTGTAAAATTTTTCAGCAAATAATTCTTCAAACTGCCGCAGTTTATTTTTCTGAACGATCACTTCGCTGGGGCGAAAACTCTGAAGAAGTTTGTCAATATACTCATTGCTGCCTTGTGCAATTAAAAATTCGCCTGTTGAAATATCGAGGAAAGAAACTCCTGAAATTTTATTTTCAAGATGGATGCTCGCAAGGAAATTATTGCTTTTATGATCGAGTACTTTATCATTGAGTGAAACGCCGGGCGTGACAAGCTCAGTGACGCCCCGTTTCACTATTTTTTTTGTCAGTTTTGGGTCCTCCAGCTGATCACATATTGCAACCCGAAAGCCTGCTTTCACCAATTTTGGGAGGTAAGTATCCAACGCATGATAAGGGAAACCGGCAAGTTCAATATAGGTTGCAGCGCCATTCGCCCGGCGGGTGAGAACTATTCCCAATATTCCTGAAGTTTTGATTGCATCTTCACCGAAAGTCTCATAAAAATCTCCGACCCTAAATAGCAAAAGAGCATCGGGATATTTCGCTTTAATGGCGAGATACTGCTTCATCAGCGGGGTTTCAACGATGTTGTTTTCTTTTTCTTTTGTCAAAATTCAGAATTTATTGTTGCAATAATTGAAACAAATTTAAAAATTAAACTTTACAAAACTGACTTTTTTAAAAGATCGGGTTAATTTTGCATGATTATTTTTTTCCTTTCGTTTATTTTATGAGAAAATTAAAGTTGTCGGAATTAAACAGAATTTCTGTTGAGGATTTTAAACATGCACCAAAAACTCCTGTAGTTATTGTTCTCGACAATATCAGAAGCATGCACAACATTGGCTCAGTTTTCAGAACAGCCGATGCTTTCAGGATTGAAGCGATTTATTTATGTGGGATAACAAGCACGCCCCCTAACAAAGAAATTCATAAAACAGCACTGGGCGCAACTGATTCCGTTGACTGGAAATATTTCGAAAAAACTGAAGATGCAGTTGGTTTATTAAAATCTGAGAACTATACTGTTTATGCAATTGAACAAGCTGAAGGCAGCGTGAGTTTGGACAACCTTACCATCCCTGTAACCGGAAAAATTGCCATTGTTTTCGGCAATGAAATTAATGGAGTAGGGGAGGAGGTTATTAAATGTGCTGATGGTTGTATTGAAATCCCGCAGTATGGAACCAAACATTCATTGAATATTTCGGTAAGTGCAGGGATCGTTGTGTGGGAGATATTTCAGAAACTGCATCAGCGATAGTTCAGCATCCCAGGATTGCTTCATGGTTGCTCTATCAAACAGAAAAAAGGTGATGAATTAATCTCGGGAATTATTAAACCGTCATTTCCTCCCTGTCTTTTGCCCTTTTTTCTTTCATTCTTTCGAAAAGGATAAAAAGTGATGGAATAAAGAAGATCATACAGGGGATTCTGTATCTCACCAGGGCGCCAAAGTTAGCAGATGCCAGGCCAACTGAAAAGGCAAAAATAATTGCAAACAATAGCGAGAAAAGCAACAATGGTTCGGATCCCACGATTTTTATTGTTTTAAATAAACCCACCCTTACAATGATCAGCAGGAATGAACAAAGTATGATCAGATTTTCCAACCCCGACAAGATCATCACCGGGTTTTTAGCTTCCCAGATAAACGGACGGAACAATGCCGATAATATTGAAATGGGTGCTTTGGTGAGTATGCCTGTAAGTGATGCATCAAACTTGCCGACGTCATAATAATTGGAACCGTATTGCTCGCCCCTGATAAGATCCTGTTGCGTTGTCTGGGCTTTTTCTGACATGGCTTTTATGTTGGTGTAAGAACCCAAATTGTTTCCAAATACTGAAAGGGCCAATACTCCAACGCCCATTCCGGCGAGGATCAATCCCGGTCCTATCAATCTTCGCACCACAACATTTTTTATTTTCTGGGTCCATTCAAAGGATGCCCATAGTAAAATCCCTGGCAAAAGTGCAACGATGATATATGGTTTCAGAGAGATAATAATATAGCCATTGATGATCATGATAAGGATGTTCACAAAAATCTTCTGACGTTTAATAACTATCATGTAGATGTTGTATGTCAGCCATCCGACCGCGCTTAAAGTGTAGCAATCTTTCAGTATTCCTGACCCCCAAAAAACGATAGAAGGGATAAAGATAATTCCGATAGCTAATTTTTTATAAAACAGTGGGTACATGCTTGTGAATACAAGATAGAGTTTCCAGATACCTATAAAAGCAATACTGTCCAGAAGTATGGTAGTTGTAAAATAATTTTTAAAAGCAAAGAATGTGAAAATGCTGGTAAACCTTACGACACCGAATGCGTATGCATCTTTCCAGTAATCAGGAAAGGCAGTTGTTCTGTCAAAAGAATACCAGTTTTCCATGCTTCTGTCACCAAACAGAATTGAAAAATAGTTGCTGATATTTCCCTTTGATAAAAGATTGATGCAGGCTTCGCTGCTCCTGTAATACCCCGTTGTATCACCGCCCTCATAGTAAAAAATGTAGATCATGCAAAATGCAATGCCTAAGAATATTTTAAAAAACAGACCATAGATAAAATATCTGTAAACAGGATTGTTTTCAATATGCTTTCTTTGGTAAAAATAGGCGATAAGTAAAATTATGCTCAGGTAAATGAACATGATACTCCAGTCAATTAATGAAGGAGCCAGAGATGTGTACCAAAGATAACTTCTTTCCACTGTTTGTTTTTAATCAATTACAAAAGTACAGGATTTATTATTTTAGCAGGAATTTTTGAAGAACAATAAGTTCCCACAAACGATTATACAGGTATTTATTGTCTTTGTTCTGAAATTGTGTGATCAGTTCCGCAACTTTATTTTCCTGCAGAACCCCTGACTTTTTGATCGCCTCTGTTGACAGATAGTCTTTCACAAGAAAACTCAGATCTTTATCCAGCCATTTTTTAAGCGGAATGCTGAATCCCCATTTTGGTCTTTCAAAATACTTTGAAGGCACATAATCGTAGAGAACTTTTTTAAGCAGGTACTTTGAAATTCCTTTTCTGTATCTCAGGTCAGGTGATAAGTTATACGCGAATTCAACAATCCTGTAATCGAGCAAAGGCACTCTGGTTTCAAGGGAATAATGCATGCTTGCCCTGTCAACTTTAACCAGCAGGTCATCTTTTAGATAATATTTGAAATCAAAAATTGATTGATTTTCGGCAGGGGATAGTTCTCTTGCAAAGGCTGGTTGTTCTTCAAGTTTGAATTCATGATAAAATTCCGGTTTTAAAAAACCTGAAATTTCACTTCTTGAAAATAAATATTGTTCCTGTGAAAAAATATGACTTGACATGTTCTTTTCAGCAACACTTTCAAATAAGTGAGATGCTCTTCTGTACTTATCATTCATGCCTGAAAGTATTCTCTGTGCTGGACTCCGCAATGTCCTTATGAAAGGATTTTTTAATCTGCGAGCCCAGTTGTATGCACCATAACCCATAAACAGTTCATCGCCTCCATCACCTGACAAGGTCATTGTAACATTTTGCCTTGCCATTTTTGAAACAAGCAGTGTTGGAATTGCTGAAGAATCGGCATAAGGCTCATCATAAATATCAATCAGATCAGGGATCAATTCAATGGCATCTTTTTCCGTGACCTTATATTCGTGATGGTTTGTGCCAAGGTGTTCTGCAATGGCTGTTGCATACTTACTTTCATCAAATTTTGAATCAGCAAAACTGATGTTAAAAGTATTGACAGGTTCCGAACTTAATGATTGTGCAATGGCCGTGACAAGACTGGAATCAATGCCTCCACTTAGAAAAGTACCAAATGGAACATCACTGATCAAACGAAATTTTACCGATCCAACAAGCAATTGCTTCAATTGTCCAAATGCCTCCTGTTTATCATGCAATGTACTTGATTTTATTTTGTCATCAATAGACCAATACTGCTGAATTTTTAATTCATCTCCTTTGACAATAGCATAGCTCCCCGAAGGAAATTTATAGATGTTATTATAAACAGAATGGGGTTCCGGGATGTATCCCAGATGGAGGTATTCATTAATTGCAACGGGATTGAGAGAAATATTGTTGTTGATAAAATTCACTGTCTTCACTGCTTTCAGTTCGGAAGCAAAGGCAAAATTAT
>CAISZK010000072.1 GCA_903889915.1 uncultured Bacteroidota bacterium | reverse complement strand
CTTGTCGTGCCTGATTTGCCGCAACATGATTTTCCTTTGTGATCACATTGTGCATTTACACTTTTCTGAGAAAAAACAATGATACCTAAGATCATCGTCATTGCAATTAATAAATTTTTCATACTGATAAATTTTTGTTTTTGTTATTACTGTTGTTAATTATTGATTTCTGTTTGTTGTTGTTCTGATATATGCCTGTACGAATTTTCCACCATCACTATTCCGTCGTCAACGATAACACCTATTGCCAGAGCTATCCCTGTCAACGACATAATATTTGAAGAAATACCAAATGCTTCAAGCAGGATGAATGCAACTGCTATTGAAATGGGCAACTGAATCAAAATGATCAGTGCGCTTCTCCAGTGAAAAAGAAACAAAAGTACCACAATTGAAACGGCAATCATTTCTTCAAAAAGCGTACCTTTTATTGATTTGATGGCATCTTCTATCAATCCGCTCCTGTCGTAGGCTGTCTGAAATTTCACTCCTTCGGGTAAACCCTTTTCAACATCGGTCATTTTTTCCTTCACCGCCTTGATGACTTTATCCGCATTCTCACCATAGCGCATCACTACGATTCCGCCTACTGCTTCCCCTTCGCCATTCTCATCGAAAACGCCAAGCCTCAGGTCGCCTCCCATCTGCACAGTCGCAATATCCTTGATGCGGATGGGAATGGTTTTGTAAGTCCCCACTGATATTTTTTCAATATCATCAGTGCTTTTGATATAGCCTTTCCCGCGAACAATATAACCCATGTCACTGAGTTCATATTTACGGCCTCCCACATCATTGTTGTTGGTCTTTATCGCATTGATGACATCGGCCAAAGGGACGCTGTAATAAATGAGCTTGTTAGGGTCAATCGTCACCTGGTATTGCTTTTGAAAACCGCCAAATGAAGCCACTTCACTCACTCCTGAAACAGTCTGCAAAGCAAACTTCACGTACCAATCCTGCAATACCCTTAATTCACCCAAATCGAAATTTTTCGCTTTGAGTGTGTACCAGAACACATGCCCCACGCCTGTTCCATCAGGACCAAGATTCGGAGTCACCCCTTCCGGCAAAAGACGCTGTGCAAAATTCAATCGTTCCAGCACCCTTGTCCTTGCTTCGTAGATATCGGCGCCATCATCAAAAATGAGATAAACAAAACTCATCCCAAACATGGAGGCGCCCCGGATATTCTTTATCTTAGGGATACCCTGCAGATTTGAAACCAAAGGAAATGTGACCTGATCCTCTATTACCTGCGGACTTCTGCCCATCCACTCTGTATAAACGATCACCTGGTTTTCGGAAAGATCAGGAATGGCATCTATAGGATTCTTCTGAATAGAAAAAATACCCCACACAAACAAACCTGCAGCCAAAAGCAGCACTATAAAGCGGTTTTTGAGTGATATGGATATTAATTTTTCTACCATTTAGTCAATAGTCATTGGTCATTGGTCAAAAGTCATTAGTCAAGAGTCATTAGTCATTAATCAAAGTTCTGTCGGGCCACTGACCACTGACTAATGACCACTGACTTATGACTTATTTTGTTTTTGCTGTATCATTCTTTGCAGCGTTGTCAGCCTTTTTTTCAACCAGGTCCATTCCGCATTTCGGACATTTGCCGGGTTTATCACTTGTTACTTCAGGATCCATCGGACAGGTATAAGTGACCTTGGCCGTGGTTGTACTATTTTCTGTTGCTGAACTTTTCTTTTCTGATGAATTGCAGGCTGCAAAAGTAAATGTTAAAGCCATCAGGCCAACAATTAATAAATTAAATTTCGTTCTCATAATAAATTGTTTTTTTAAAGTGATTCAATTACATTTTTTAATTTTTGCTGCACTTCAGCAGCTATTTCTACAAGGTTTTTATTTTTCACGGTTTGCATGTATTCCAGCGGATCAATGGCGGCAACTTCCACCGAACCATCAGTTGTTTCCTGCACTATAAAATTGCAGGGCAACAGCAAACCTATTTTGTCTTCAGCCTGCAATGCTTTGTAAGCAAAAGGCGGATTGCATGCCCCCAGGATTTTATACTTCCTGAAATCAACATCCAGTTTTTTCTTCAATGTTGCCTGCACATCTATTTCGGTAAGTATGCCAAAGCCTTCTTTTCTCAAAGCCTCAGTTAAGATGATGATCGTTTCATCAAAAGAGGTCTTTAATATTTTATTAAAATAGTAACTCATTTTTACTTTTTTTTAATGGAAATTTCAGTCGGCTAAATTATTATTCTCCCTGATATCACTCTCCTTATTTTTTTGATTTTTCAATGCCGTTTTCTTTTCATCTATTGTCCAGCCCAGCCAGGTTATGATCAGGTGAAAGAAACTGGATATTGCTGAAAGCGCCAATACAATTACGATAAATTTTCCGTAAGGGATCAGAACGTAAGCAACCAAAGATATTAAAGCCATCCAGACTCCTATGCACCACGGGCATGTTAAAAGAATTGCTGCCGATTTTACAAAACCCTCTTCTGTTTTAAATTTTTTCACATAGTCTTTTACATAGTAAAAAACCTCATCGTAGATCAGGAGCCGTGTAAGTCTGAAAGTAGCAAGTCCTATAATGAATAAATCGAATGTTCCAAGATCACTCAGCTTGATATTATTTGCTTCAATCAGATACCATGAAATTACAGTAAGAGAAATGAACGTAAGTGTGAACATGAAGTTCCAGAATTTATCACTCTTGAATGTTTTCATATGGTTTTCTTTAAATGATTTTTGCAAAAATTTTTAAAATTTGATTAAGATAAAGCCATTTCAAAACTTTATTAAAATCAATGGAAAAATGCTTTTAAATTTCTGACAACATTTAATGGTTTTGATCAAAGACGGTTTTAAAAATTAAAAAATTATTCTCTGTAAAAATCTATCCGTTCGCCTGTACAATATTACCCGGACAGCAAATGAATACTGCTAAAAAATAAAATTAATTAAAACCTGAAAACCTGAAAAAAACAGTTGTCTGACTTTTTGAAAGGAGGTGAAATATCTGAAAATATTGAATGGTCAGGGACATTATTGCCAAAACTAAAATTATTATTTTGGGCAAAGAAAGATATGAATACCGAGTTGTTTGTTAATGTTGAATTGCCACCTCCTGAGAAAAAAGAATCTGTAATTTTTATGCGGGTAACTTTGCTGTGACATTGATTGCAGTTTTTACAGCAATTACCAACATGTTTCAGAGAAACTGAAATAAGCCTGTTACCGCAATAATGCTGCGTAATTGAAAACCCCATTGAAGTGATCAGGAACACCAATACCAATAAAATATTTGCAGTTTTTTTAAGCATTTGCCCAAATTAGTTTTACAAAAGTAATAATTATACAATTAATTGACAAAACAGCTTGTTTAATTAACACATCATTAACTTGAAATTCATTAGTCAATAGTCATGGGTCAATGGTGATAAGCCAATGTACATTAGGTTATTGGATACATTTATCAAAGTCTGTGTTTGATAAATTTTCTGAATAAAAAAATAAGGGATGACATTCATGTTGCCTGCCATCCCTTTATTTTTCTCATCCTTTTATGAAAAAGATGTTGTTTTGATACTAATAAAACACATTATTCTTTTGGAATAATATCAATAATAACTGTCCTGTTATAGCAACGCTCTTCAGGAAGTTTATTTGCAAAAGGAGCTTTCGTTTCATCCTGACCAAAGCCATAAGTTGTATAATCCACACTTTTTTTGCCATCTTTCAATGTACAGGTCATCAGTATGTTTTTAACTTCATCAGCTCTGTTTTCGGATAATTTTTGGTTGTAATCTTTCTGCCCAATTATGTCAGTATGTCCCTGTATGATCACTTTCCCTGAATCGGGGATCAACGGAGCAACCACATTCGACAGAAAATCTTTGTAGGTACCAACGGTAACATATTTATCGAAATCGAAAAGTATGCTGAACCGTAACCCTGTTTCTGTTTCATCTTTACGGACAAGGCTCATCGTGCTTACTTTGCGCACTTCTTTTCCGCTTTTTGTCTGACCTACCATGGTAACAGTATAGTTGCCCTGGTAAGCATCACCTAAAATGGTTTTACCCGAAAGGTTCACCTTGTCTTGCATGTATGGTCCATAAGTCTGCATCTTGCCATTTTGATCAGTGATCTCGATGTTCCATGAATTTAAAGCTTCAGTTGCACCATCGGCATCGAAAACCACATTATTATCCATAGGGTCTTCCTGCACTGTCACCAATTGAACAGGATTCATCAGCGTAGAATCACTGGTTCCGGCTTCCATTAGCAGACCCGGAGAAGTTGAAGTGATATCCACCCTGTTATCTTCAACACGCTGCTCGTCTATATAAGCCATAAATCCTGCTTCTTCTGAGGGAACAAGTGGTTTTACGCGTCCTTCAGTCATGATCCTTGAGCCATCAATTGCAAAAGTGTTGACAAGATAATTCTTGACCTCCATGGCCAACTGATTGCCCTGTGCAGCACCCATTGAATTTGAACCTATCAGCATAATAGTTGATCCTGCATTGTCTCTCATTCGGGAGCCAATAATGTTCAAAATGTTGTAATACACATTTAACTGTTGCGTCAAAGGACCGGTAACATCTGCTGTTGCAAGATTCAGCAATTGGTTTTCCCTGAATCCGGGAGCTTCTTCCTTTGTGATCGTTGCATATCTGCTGGGAATGGTTGTTGAATTGTTGTCGAAAAATATATAGTTCCTTAATGGGAAAGTTTCTTTGACATTACGTTTCATGTTGATCGTTCCCGGAGATACAACAGAGAACTTAACTTCTTTTTCCGGAATAACAACAGGCGGGACTTCCTGCACTACGGGTTTTACCATTTCTTTTGATCTTCCAAATTTAACGGCAACCCCGGCCCTTGCAGTCATCAGATCCAAATCCTGTCCATACCTGATTTCTGTTCCGAAATTCGACTGGTAAGAAATGAATGGCGATAATTCAACCCAGGTATTGTTGGTTCTGGAACTAACCAGAAAATCATAACCTGCTCCAAGTTGTGCTGAAACTATTGTGTTTCGGACACTACTTATATCAGCTTTGGTATTGGCTCTCGTATCTTCATTTTCATATCTGAATTGTTTATCAACATTGAAATTGACTTCCGGTCCCAGAAACAAATAAAAGCCCTGTTTGAAAGGCATGAATTTAAAACTGGGTTCAATTGAAAGATAACTCATCATTGTGCTCAATTCAGCATGGTGATTGTCGGGTGGGACGGTAGTATGGGTAAAACTTGCCCATCTTCCATCATAAGCGACATTAAGCATAAGCCCCCACATTTTGCTTTTTTGGTATTCTGCGAACAGGGAGCCATAAGGAGCAACTCCTCTTGCATCATGAAATGCAACCGGGGTTGTCATTGATGAATTCAACATTTGTGTTGTTCCATCGTACCTGTTTAAATTGGCTGCAACTGAAGCCCCCCACCACCAGGTTGGCATGGTTCTTTCTACATCCTGTGCTTTCACTGTTGAAAGCAGGTTTAGGGTTAGAAATATTACCGGTAGGAATAAGTATTTAAGTCTTTTCATAAGACCTTTTTTATTATTCCTGTTCAAGAATGCAGTTCTTTTCTCAAATAAAAATAGGTCGTTTTTCATATTCACCTCCATTTGATAAATTGTATTTATAAATAAAAATTTTACAAAAGTAATTAGAATAGAGAATGGTAGAATTAAAGTACAATTAAGTGAAGGTTAAAAAGAAGTTAATGAGGAATGGCACTTCCTGATATAACATCTATTAAATAAGGATTTTGGTGGCGAAATATTCCCGAAAGTTTACTGTACTTTTACAAAGTTGGTAATTGGTCTTTTCTTCGTTCAATTTAAGTCTTCCAGAGGGAAGAAAACATTTTCCTGAAAAAGCAAAAGAGGAAAAAACTTAATTTTTCCTCTTTTCACTAACTACCCTTAAAATAAAACAATATTCAAACTATTGCTGTGAGATCAATTTTCCTGATTGAATCACTTTATCGTTACTGGTCACCCTGTAAGAATAAATTCCTGAAGGGAGATCGCCAGTTTCTATTGTTGTCAACTGGTTGGTAATAATGGAATGTCTTAATTCTGCACCCAGAATATTGTAAATGCTGATCTCATAAATGTTGGTTGGTGAAGCATCATCAATGGCAATTGTTGCCTGCACACTGAATGGATTGGGATATATCGTCACTGAAGGAACTATTGTTTTGGAACAGTCAACGGAAGTGCTGTTGAAGAAGGTACTGCTGCCATTAAAATCTGTTTGTTTAAGCCTGTAATAAGTAACATTTCCATCATAATCGTTGTCAACAAAAGAATAGTTTTTAATCTCATTGCTGTTTCCGGCACTGGCAACCGTTGTTAACTCAATCCAGGTTGCAGCATCTTTACTTTTATAAACAGTAAAGAAATCATTATTGGTCTCAGAAGCTGTTGCCCAATTCAGGTTAACTTTGTCACCATTGCATGCTGCGTCAAAACTAATAAGCTGAATAGGGAGTGGTGAGTCCCAGCTTACGGAAGCAGGATAAAAATTGTTTGCAAGATTTTGCAAAGAAAGTCCGTTTCTGTTGATTTGTGGATTCAGTGTGGTTCCACCGTTTATGCCCGCTTTTCCCACGACGCTTCCAATCTGTGATAATCTCAGGTCATTTACGTTGTTAACAAGACCGAAAGCTGTACCTTCCACACTGATGTTGAAAGGAGTTCCGGCCACTGCCATTCCATCGGTTGCGCTGATTGTCCAGTAAGAATCGTTTCTGCGGACAATAGTTTTTGTGCTGTCCTGAAAATTGACATTCACTGCTGTTGTTTTAGGAGTATGTGTCACTGAAATGGTGCCACCAGAGGTGAGGGCTACATTAGGGTGCGAAATATAGAGAGGTCTGAAATCGGCAGCACTTCCCATTGGGAACAAACCTGTAATATCTCTGTCGGCAACAGTATTGGTATTAAAATACCTTGTGAAGTTTCCACCATATATCCATCCGCTTGCGGCCGTTCCTGAATGAACCAAAGTACCGGGACTTGAAACGGATGTTCCCAGTGTGAGTGTGTTTCCTGCCAGGTTCAATCTTCCACTATTCATGGTGAAGGTTCCGTTAATAATAATATTCTGGCCTAAAGTCAAAGCATTGGTTCTGTAAATTGAAAAATTGTTGAACGAAGGTGTTCCTGCAAATGCTCCGGTGGGAATAGTGCTTGCACTGCCGCCTGTGTGTCCCGGAGTCCCGAAAATAATATTTGTTGAAGGCGAAGTAATAATTGACCCTGATTCTGCTGAAATGGGATTATTGCCGTCCTGAAAAGTAACAGTTACCCCGCTTATGTCAAGAGTTCCTTTGGTAAGGATAAGGGTTCCGTTTACAACAATGCTTGTGTTCAGAGCAAGTGTATTATCGCGGTTTATTGAAAGTGTATCAAGGGGCAATCCGTTAAAGAAGGTACCAGCGGGAACAGAGAAAGGCGCTCCTCCTGTGTTGCCTGGAGTTCCAAAAACAAGGTTTGCAGTCGAATTGTACGACATTGTTCCGTTGGTTCTGACTATTGGAAGATTTCCATTCTGAAAGATAATTGACTTATACATGATCAGCAAGTTACCATTTGTAAGATAAAGCGTTCCTGTGACTGTGGTTGGGATTTGTAAAGTAACACCTTTTGGATTATCAATAACCAAGTTGCTGCCGAAAGTGATGGTTGAAGTTCCAGTGACAAGTTGAGGTACTGTTGAACTTTTAAAAGTAAAAGTTCCGGTTCCCATATTAAAAGTTCCTGAATTGTTCAGTGCAAAAGTTCCATTCGAACCTGTGAAAGTAACATTGGGATTATAACTTGAGATATCAAATGTCATAGCCGGGCAAATATACATACTGATCACACTGAAGTCGCCGCCTGTCCAGGGGCTAACATTTTTTGCTATTCCTCCTTCAAAATCAAGATTTGGATAATTGTGCGCTCCGTTTGGTTGAATCCCGAAATAAGTTGACCCTCCCTGCGACTGGGCATTTCCAAATTGAACGGTTCCACCTGTTACGGAATAAGGAGAAACATTGGCTCCGCCCATATCAATGTCTGGCAGGTTCACATTGCATGCATCTTCTATTATGATGGTCCCTCCCGTCATGATGGTGCTTCCTCCGGTTACATTGGCTAACTGGAAAGAATAATTAACTGACATTCCTTTATCTGCTACTGTAATTTCACCACCTGACATGTTGAAATCAATAAAATCGTTGCCACTATAGGCATGAAACCCTCCACCTACACTTAAAATGCCTGAAGTAACATATAACTGAGGTGTTCCTCCATTCACATAGTAGTCAAAGTCGAAACCTGCATTGTATCCTTGTCCGCCCTGAACATTCACAGTTCCGCCATTGATAAACAATTTCCCTGAAAGGATGACTGCATAGTTTGCACCATTCGGGCAAAGGTTAAAGATACCTTTATCAGATTCAATGATCGCATTAAAAGGTATTGTTAAAGATGAGGCTGAATTCAGATCATGACAATCATTGAGAGTAGCGACAGTGTTATACTTGAATGTGCCACTTGTAAAAGTGAAATTATATCCTGCAGCCGCATTGATCCCGTTAATGAAATTGGGTGACTGAACATCCAGTATCGTAGTTTTCGATGACATATTCATGACAAGGTAATTGACCAGGAAATTTCCGTTACCGGCAATAGAGGAATTGGCTGCCCCGTTGAAAGCAAGGGTAGTGTTTCCACCGGCTGTCAGTGTTCCGCTGTTTAGTAAGTTTCCGCCAATGGTCAGACTAAAGCCTGAATTAACTGTGATCTGCCCCAATTCAACGATGGAGAGGTTGGCGCAAACTGCTGATGAATTTATTGTGACTAAAATTGTTGCCGGAATTGCAACATCTTCATTGCTTAGTGGAACATGGCCGAGAGACCAGTTGGATATTGTTTCCCATGTTCCTGATGAAGAGGCGGTGTTTGTTAATGCGAGACTCCTGTTTGAAATTAAAAACAAGAGTCCTAGCGTAAGTAGTTTTACTAATGTCTTCTGATAAGTTAGGTAATTATACATTTTATTTGGGCTAACTAATTATATTTTATTAGTTTATAGTTTATATAGTTTATAAATAGCTTGAATTTTGAGCCTTGCAAATTTGCACATATTAAGAAGCCCAGAGATTAAGAAGACATTAAGAAGACATTAAGAATACATTAAGATTGTTAATTTAATTTGCTTTTTAAGGCTGATAAAATGGGTTTTAGTGTACGGAAATTGGGAAAGGAAAGAATGGGGTAAAGTTAAATATGAACATGTGGATATACGGATATTAGTAATAAATAGACAGTAAATGAGGTTGTTGTGGTTTGTGATAAATTATTCAAAAATTATACCAGGCATTTAATAAATATTAATAAGCTTATTAATTTCCCGACTGTAAAACTAAGTATTTTTACCAAGTTCGATGTGGACATTATTTTTATTGCACTGTATATATACGGTGTTTGGAAAAGCTATAAAATTTCCATTCTTTGCAACCCCTTCATAAAATGTCCGATTTTCTCAGATTTTATTATAATTGCTTCTCAGAGTTATAGGGAGAATCACAGAATTATTCAGAGTGTTTTCCCCTACAAATTTCCAATTTCTAATGATTTCAATTAATTTCCGGTTTCCACCAATCTTCTGACAATATCGTAAATTAATAAGATAATAAGGTTGGATTCTCTGGCACATTATAATGTTACTTAGGTAATAAGGTCTTTCTTTCCATCACAAAAAAAATAATCAAATTAATTAAACTGGTACAATAACGGATACTCAATAAACTTATTGTGAAATTAATAATCTCAATTATAAACAGACTGAAAGCTTTAATTTTGAGAAACCAGTTTTCCTGATTGAAGTATCCTGCCACTTCCTGTAACTGTATATGAATAAAACCCTGCCGGAAACATACTTGTTTCAATCGGCGTAATGTGGTTTGAAATGACCGTATGCATTACTTCTGCTCCAAGAATATTGTAAAGACTAAATTCATAAATGTTGGTGGACGACGCATCTTCAAGTGAAATGGTAGTTTGTGAAGTGAATGGATTGGGATAGATCGAAACTGCAGGAACATCAGCTTTGGAACAATCAACGGATGTGGCATTGAACTCAGTTGAATGGCCGTTATAATCTGTTTGCTTTAGTTTGTAATAAGTAACGCTTCCATCATAATTGTTGTCTGTAAACGAATAGGATTTTGTTTCGTTGCTGTTTCCAGCACCTGCAATGTTACTTATTTCATTCCATGTTGATGCATCCCGGCTTTTAAAAATTGTAAAGTAATCATTATTCGTTTCTGAAGCGGTTGACCAGTTCAGTTTTGCTTTGTTGCCATCGCAAACTGCATCAAAATTGATAAGTTCTATTGGCAAAGGCGACGACAAACTTATTGAACCGGGATACCAATTATTTGCAAGGTTTTGTAAAGAAAGCCCTGTTCTGTTTATCTGCGGATTGAGTGTTGTTCCGCCGTTAGTTCCTGCTGTTCCCACTACACTTCCTGTTAATGTTAACCTAAGATCATTTACTTTGGTTACTGTTCCGAAACCTGTTCCTTCCACACTGATATTAAATGGAGTCCCTGAAACAGCTAAACCTCCGCCGGGAGTGATTGTCCAATAAGAATTATTTCTGCGGATAATAGTGTTCGATCCATCTGCAATATTAACATTCACTGCAGTATTAGAAGCAGTGTGCGCAACATTTATTGTTCCTCCGGATGTAAGAGCCGCTGCGGGAAATGAAATGTATAAAGGTCTGAAATCAGTTGAACTTCCCAAAGGGAATAAACCTGCAACATTTCTGTCTGCAATAGTATTTGTATTGAAATATCTTATGAAATTCGCTCCATTTATCCAGCCTCCTGCAGCCGTTCCGGGGTGTGATAAAGTGCCCGGATTATTAACGCCTGTTCCCAGTGTCAGTGTGTTTTCTGCCAGGTTAAGAATACCTCCTGCCATTATGAGGGATCCATTAATAATTATAGACTGACTTAATGTGAGGTCTTTGCTTCTGCTTAAAGTGAACGTCCTGAATGATGGTGATCCGGCAAATGTACCCGAGGGAATTGTAAAGGGATTGCCTGCAGTGTGCCCTGCTGATCCAAAAGCAAGAGTGGTGTTAATGGAGGTGATAATATTTCCCGATACCCTTGATATAGGAATATTGCCATCCTGAAACGTTAATGATAAATCGCTCATATCAAGAGAGCCGCTTGTAAGTATGAGTGTTCCGCTGATTATAAGACCTGAACTCATTTTAAGATTATTTGCCCTGTTTATGGCAAGGGTATCCAATGGCAGACCAGTTAGGAAAGTGCCTGAGGGAATAGTAAATGCAGCACCTCCTGTATGACCAGGCATTCCGAAAATCAAATTGGCAGTTGCATTGTACGACATTGTTCCATTGGTCCTCACAATAGGAGTATTCCCATCTTCAAAGATTATTGAATTCGACATGATCAATAAATTGCCATTTGTTAAGTAAAGGGTTCCTGTGATGGTTGATGGAATCTGGAAAGTGACTCCCTTAGGATTATCAACCACAACATTCCCAAAAACATTTGTTGATGTCCCTGTGACAAGTTGTAATATTGAAGGGCATTGAAAAATAAATGAACCTGAACCCATATTGAAAGTGCCTGAATTGTTTAATGCAAATGTTCCATTGGTACCGATAAATGTAACATTAGGGTTATAACCTGAAATGTCAAATGTCATAGCCGGACAGATGAAAATGCTGATCACACTGAAATCACCGGCAACCCATGGTGACACTGATTTTGCTATTCCTCCTTCAAAATCCAGGTTAGGATAATTATGAGCTCCGTTAGGCTGCACACCAAAATATGTTGCTCCACCCTGTGTAAGAAGATTGCCAAATTGAACTGTTCCACCCGTTACTGAATAAGGACTCACATTCGCCCCTCCCATATCTATATCAGGTAAATTAACATTACACGCATCCTGTATCATGATCGTGCCTCCCGACATCACAGTGCTTCCTCCTGTCACATTTGCCAGTTGAAAGGAATAGGATACTGACATTCCCCGGTTAGCAATAGTAACATTGCCTCCTGTCATATTAAAGTCAATAAAATCGCTGCCGCTGTTTGAATGGAATCCACCACCAATACTTAGAGAACCTGAAGTGACATATAATTGAGGAGTTCCTCCATTGACCTTATAAACAAAATCAAATGCAGCATTGTAAGCCTGTCCTTCCTGAACATAAACTGTTCCACCGTTCATAAATAACTTGCCTGATAAAACCACACCGCTGTTTGATCCGTTGGGGCAAAGATCCAGCGTCCCCTTATCGGATTCAATGATCACATTAAAAGGTATTGTCAGTGTTGTAGCAGAATTATTATCATGACAATCATTCAGCGATGCGGTGTTATTGTATTTGAAGGTGCCGCTGGTGAAAGTAAAATTATAGCCTGCTGCTGAATTAATGCCTGCAATAAAATTATTCGACTGTATGTCAAGAACGGTTGTCTTGGTTGACATGTTGAGCACAATATAATTAATAGTAAAGGTTCCTGTGCCGCCCACTGTTGAATTATTTGCACCATTAAAGGTCAGGGTAGTGTTAGCCCCTGCTGTAAAAGTCCCATTGTTTTGCAGATTTCCGCTAACGGTTAAACTGTATGATGCACTAATTGTAAGTTGTGCATTAGGGGTAATGTTTAAACTTAAACAAACTGCGGCAGAATTTATAGTCAAATTATAGTTTGAGGAAATCACAACATCCTCCGTACTTAGGGGAACATGTCCCTGCGACCAGTTGGATGCAGTTTCCCAGGGTCCTGATGAATTTGCAGTGTTTGTTATGGCAAAACTCAGGTTAGAAAATGAAAATAAAGTTAGAACTATAAGTAGTTTAAAAATTTTTAAATTGTTGATAATAAGACGTGTCATAATTAAACTTGAATTAAAAGTAAATTAAAATAGTATGAAAAAAAATCTTTGGCAAAGGTTGGCTGATTCAGGAAATCAGAAATTAAAATGAGATTGAATTAAGATTAACCCGGGATTAATTTTGTTAACCATCTTAACATATATGAGTTTGTGTATGTGGTAGGAAGCAGAAAATCAGGAGATGAGAATAATATCAGAACAGGAGAAAGCCTGATAAGAGGTGGAAAAGAAAATTATTGATAGAATAAAGAGATTGAAAATTATAAAGGCGGACAAATGAAACAAAGCCACTTTGTATAGATAATACCGCATTGCAATAATATGCTGGTAGATCATAAAAAGTGAAGAACAATAAAGTTCAATCGGGTAATCATATTGAATAAAGAAAATACATGGTTTAATGACAAATCATTTTTTTATTTCATGGAATTACACTGAGAACGCACAGGATTGCCTTGGGTATTTTTCCTCACAAATTTCTAATTTTATTTTCTCCCAATCTCCGGTTTATTTATTGTCAATATACTTTTATTTAAAGGGTAAATGTTAATAACTTTTTTCGATAAATAACTTGCTTTTTCTATATTTATTGCATATCTTTATAGGCGTAATTATGGCTTATAATTTCCTGCCTCCAATGGACTTTAAAATGCCACTGTCTGCCAACAGGAATCAGCCTTTTCATCAATCAGAGATGGGAAGTTCGTACAAAATAAAATCAGGATGTTTTTACAACGAAAATTGTAACAAGCCCCTCATTTATTTTCCGGATATAATCTGTTTTCATGCCGATGGCAGCTACTCAAAATTGTTTGCATTTTATCAGCCCCAAAAAATCATGGTTCAGGAACTCGTGGTTATAGGTCTTTGCGAGATTGAGGAGGAGCTTAACCGGCAAACTGATTGTTTTTACCGCACACATAAATCGTGGTACTTAAATCTTGGCCATATAGTAACTGTTTTCCCAACCGATAAGTCGTATAGCGGACATTTTATTAAGATGGACATTCCCGAACTCAACCCTAAATGTACAAGAGATATTTACCCGTTTTTTAGTGATGCTCTTTTCAATTACAGGCTCAGAAATGGCATTAGTTGTTAGGGCGCTTTTACCGTTTAAAAAAAAATCCTACCGTTCGTCAAAAAATCCTACCGTTTAAAAAAAAACAGATAAAATCCCTTTCTCCGTGATTTACCTTTGTGCGAAGCACACAGGAATTACAAATGAAAACTAAAATTACCGCCGGTCTTAAAAGTAAAATCCGCAAAAGCAGTTTTTTGTTTTTCCTTAGTTGCACGAACCGTTCACAGAGTAATAACAATCAAAAACCACGTAAGGAGGGTACAACAATCCATCATTTTATTAACTGTTTAAATTTTTTGAATTATGTATGAAAAAATTTCATTGTTGCCGTGGGTGATAACTCAACGTCAACTAAGAAGGGGAACCATACCAAAAAGATACAGATCCGGCAAATTTGCAAAGAGAAGAGTAATTTTTGTTATGTTCAGCACCCCTGTTCCGTTACCTTCCCCACACCACACAGTTGTTGTGAAATTCCCTGACGACATTGATGGTCAAATTTCAACTTGCAAAGATGTTGTTTACAAAATGAATCACACCACATGGGTAACTCCTGCCGATGTGAAACCTTCTCTCACAGATGTGGCCACTGAGATAGGAAAACTCGATACTGCCACTGCACTCGCAAATACACATGCCGATGGAACTGCCGAAGCCCGCCTGGCTGAATTGAAAGTTGTGAAAAGAATGATCTCTCAAATTGCAACCGGATACGTACAACAGTTGGTTGATGCAACAATCGGACATGAAAAAGAAATTGCCCAGTCTTGTGGAATGGACACCAAAATATCAAAAGGCCGCAGACCTAATGAGGACAAAGTTGCTGCCACCGGTATTGATGGTGAGGTTGAATTTAAATGCAGAACAAAACCCGGAAAAAATGCAATTCATGAAATCCAGGTAAATCTTGATCAAAACGATCCTAAACGGTGGTACGAATATCCTATTACCTGCCAACACAGATCAAAAAAAATAATAGGAGGTATGCCAATAAATGTTGACCTGTTTTTCCGCCACAGGTTAATAATTGACGATATCCCCCAGGAGTGGGGAACTATATTGAAAATAAAACTTACTCACTGATTGCATTGAAAAAATTTAAAATCAAATGAAAATTGCCGGACTGAATTTGGTCCGGCAATTTTTTTTTGGCCTTATCAAATCCTATGAAATTTTAGCAACTGCCTGATAATGTATATTGTGATGTTTTTATTACCTCAAATACTTCGGAAAAAGTCGCAACTTTATTGGAACTAGTTGCGACTTTTTCCAATAAAGTTGCAACTAGTTTGGAAAAAGTTGCAACTTCTTCGGAAAAAGTTGACACTTTTTCGGAACTTGCTGCAACTAATTTGAACAAAGTTGCAACTTCTTCGGAAAAAGTTGACACTTCTTCGGAAGTTGCTGCAACTAATTTGAACAAAGTTGCAACTTCTTTGGAAAAAGTTGCAACTTTTTTGGAACTTGCTGCAACTAGTTCGGAAAAAGTTGACGCAACTTCGGAAAAAGTTGCAACTTTTATGGATAAAATAGAGGGTGATTCCGGGCGTTGAAAAGCTATTATTTTGACAAGCGAAACACTAAAAATACTAAAAAATGAATGTTAGGGACGATGAATAAAAGTGATGGAAGTTGGAGTCTGTAAAAGTGGAATGAATGACTATTTTTCTAGCCGATAAATAAAAGGAAGATGAGATTTTTATTTGCTGACAAAATAAATTGTTATACTTTTACGCCTTGTTTCATTTGAGGAAAACCTGACATTAATTTTATCCTCAAATAACCCGTTTCAGCATGGTAGGACTACAACGATCAACTTTACAGGAATACAACAAAAATCCTTTTTTGATTGGCATAATCAATCATAAATTATGGGAAAAATATGTGCGGATTCAACAAAATGTTGAAAGAAAAAAATCACATCAGGAATTGATAATTAATCCGAAAATTTTAACTGAACTGATATTTGTTTTGCAGTACTATCAAAACGTAATTTCAAAAACCATTTCTATTGCCAATAAATTATCTTACTCTAAGGAAAGACAAAAGGTGGTTTTAGAGCGCTATTTGAATGTTATTTCTTTAAAAGATCTGACATTGCAATTTGATTGCCCGGAAAAAATACTTGAGCAGATATTAATGAATAAGGGGATTGAGAAAGTGACAGTGACAGTGAGAAGAGTAGGGAAGGAACAATAAAATGACATTCTTAAGATTCCATTTTAAATTTAGTTTGATTCCATTTTTATTTACTTTTGGATTTTAAATAACAAATACCTTATTTACCACTTTAATACTTAATCAAACATAAATGGAAAACCACAACGAGATATCCGAATTTATTTGGGGAATCAAAGAACACATCAGGGACGAATATGCCGAGAAGGATTATGAAGATGTTATTCTTCCTTTTACTTTATTGAGGCGCATTGACTGCGAATTGGAGGGATCTCACGAAAAAGTAGTAAAGGAATTTGAGAAATTCAAAGATAAGGCAACACCGGGTGTGCTTGACCAACTTTTAAAGAAAGCATCGGGCAAGAATTTTTATAACACGTCTGATTATACTCTGTCGGGGCTTACCAAAGATATTGACAACATTGGGGTAAACTTTGATGCATATCTCAAAGGCTTTAGCGATAACATCAAAGAAATACTTTACAATTTTAGCGGCGGACCTGAAAAGGGTTTATCACCTATTTACGAAACGCTATTGCGCAAAGATCTTTTGCTGATAGTTACCAAAGAATTTGTTTCTCCTAAAATTGATCTGCATCCCGACAAAGTGAGTAATCACGACATGGGAACCATTTTCGAAATCCTTATTCGTAAATCGAAAGAAACAAGCAACGAAAAGGCAGGGCAATATTTTACTCCAAGAGAAATTGTGCGCCTGATGGTAAACCTTGTGTTTGCGAACGAAACGGAGAAGCTACAAAAAGCCGGAGCAGGTATTAATATTTATGATCCATGTTGCGGAACTGGCGGTATGCTTACAACGGCAAAAGATTATTTGCAGCAAAGCGTTAATAAAAATCTTGATGTTTGGGTTTATGGACAGGAAATAAACGAAAAAACTTATGCTATTGCCAAATCTGACCTACTGATGAAAGGTGAAGATGCCGAAAACATCAAGCATGGAAACACCATCACCAAAGACCAACTGAAAGGAAGAACCTTTAACTACATGCTTACCAACCCTCCCTTTGGTGATGACTGGAAAAACATCCGTGAGTTTGTGGAAAATGAATCAGAGGAAGATGGATTTAGTGGTCGCTTTGGTGCAGGGACTCCCGATGTAAGCGATGGTTCGTTTTTATTTCTGCAACACATGATCAGTAAAATGAATCCAACTGGCAGTACCATAGGCATAGTGTTTAATGGTTCCCCCTTGTTTAATGGTGATGCCGGCGGTGGATGGAGCAATATTCGCGGTTGGATTATGGACGACCCCAACGATTTATTGGATTGCATTGTCGCCATGCCAAAGGACCTGTTCTATGGCACTGGCATTGGATCGTACATTTGGATATTGAACAATAAAAAACCTGACAATAGAAAAGGAAAAGTTCAGTTGATAAATGCTGTTCATTCAAGTTTTACGAAGAAAATAAAATCCCTCGGTAAAAAGCAATATGAAATAAGCGAAGATGGCATAAGCCTGATAACCGACATGTATAAAGCCTTCCAAAATCACAGCATAGAAGTGGAAGAGGAAAATCCTCATAAGCCGGGCGAAAAGATTAAGCGGGCAATAGAGGTGAGCAAGATTTACGATGTTACAGATTTTAAATATACCAAGGTAATAGTAGAAAGGCCACTGCGTTTGGCTTATGAAATAACAGACGAAAAAATTGAAGCATTAAAAGAGCATAGCAAGTTTAAAGAGTTTGCCACCAGCAAAAAGAAGGACAAAGCGGCAGCCGAAGCTGATATTGCTAAAGGCAAAGCCATGCAGGAAAAAATATTGAAAGCAATAGAAACCATTCGACAGGCGCAGCATACGAGAGAAATGGATGATGCAAATTTCTTTGCCGCTTTTGAAAAAGCTTTTGGAAACCAACCGGGCAAAGCTTTGCTGAAAATGTATCGTGATATATTGGGCGAAAAAAACGAAGAAGCCGAAGTGGTTTTTGCCGACCCCTTTGATGTGCCGGTACAAAAAGGAAGAATATGTGATTGGAAAGAAAAACCTTTGTTCGATAGCGACTTGCGCGATAGCGAAAATATTAAATGGAAAGAAGATATTACCGAATATTTTGAACGCGAAGTATTGCCCTTTGCACCCGATGCCTGGATGGACAGGGAAAAAGATAAAATTGGTTACGAAATACCTTTTACTAAATTCTTTTATGAATACAAACCACTGCGTGATTTGAAAAAAATTATGAATGATATTGAAGCATTAGAAGAACAAACGGAAGAATTGCTGAATGAGATTAAAGAAGTTGTTGAATGAAAAAGTATCCAGCATATAAAGAGAGAAGGGATTGGGTAAAAGAAATTCCATCAGAATGGGATGCAATTAAATTTAAATTTGTAGCAAATATTGAAACGGGCTCAACACCTCCCAAAGTAGATAATTCAAATTACGAAGGGGGAAATATTTTATTCGTTAAACCGGACGAATTAAATGGGTTTACTCCAATTATTGATAGTAAAGAAAAAATTACAAAAAAAGCACTTGAAAACTCAAGACTGAT
This sequence comes from uncultured Bacteroidota bacterium, assembly GCA_903889915.1. Classification (GTDB taxonomy): domain Bacteria; phylum Bacteroidota; class Bacteroidia; order Bacteroidales; family CG2-30-32-10; genus CAISZK01. Next base: position 50,272 of record CAISZK010000072.1, on the reverse strand, counting down.
AAAGGAATTTTCTCTGTTAACTTGTGCTATAGGCACTATTGGTAAATTTGGTATTGCTGGTTCTAACTGTATAACAAATCAGCAGATAAATTCCTTTACTTTTAATCCTGAAAAAATAAATCCAAAATTTGGAGTATATTCTTTTATTGCGAGTGAAGATGAGCAATGGAAGAATTCAACGACAAATGTTGTTGCAATAATTAATAAAACATCTCAATCAAGAATATTCATTCCATACCCCTCCCTCCGCGAACAACACTCCATCGTTCGTTTTCTTGATTACAAAACAGGGCAGATAGATAGGTTTATTGCAAGCCGTCAAAAGCAGATTGAATTGTTGAAGGAGCAGAAGGCAGGGATTATCAATAAAGCGGTAACAAAAGGCATTGACCAAAATGTAAAGTTAAAGGCGAGCGGAATTGGGTGGATTGGGGATATACCGGAACATTGGGAGATTTGGAAAATTAAACACACCTCCTATATTAAAGGACGAATAGGTTGGGATGGTTTAAGGTCAGATGAATTTTTCGAGAATGAATATGCATTTTTAGTTACAGGAACAGATTTTATCAATGGAACTGTCAATTGGAAAACTTGCTACCAAATTACAAAAGAAAGGTATTTGCAAGACAAACATATTCAATTGAGAGAAGATGATTTGCTTATAACGAAAGACGGAACAATTGGCAAAACAGCAGTTGTTAAAGGTCTGAAAGGTTTTGCATCTTTAAATAGTGGCGTTTTTGTTGTTCGACCTTTGCGGAAATACAAATCAGATTTCTTATATTTTATTTTAAATTCAAATGTATTCACACAATTCATAAATATTACGACAACAGGAACAACAATTTTGCATTTATACCAAAATGTTTTTGAAATATTTGAATTTACGATTCCTCCAATTGATGAGCAACAGGCAATCATAGATTATATAAATAAAGAAACCTCAACCATTGATACATTAATCACCAAATACCAAAAGCAAATAGATTTAATGCAAGAATACCGGACATCATTAATAAGTCAGGCAGTAACGGGGAAAATAGATGTGAGGGGATGGGAAGCTAAAAAGAAGGAGAATCAATATGGCAGCGAAGAGCGACCCTTGTCAATTGCCGCAGAAAACTAAAATAGGATAAAAAATAATTTAAAAAACAAACCATGAATTATAACGAGCTATTAGCTGAAATTAAAAAATGCTTTATTGAAAAATTAGAGCAAATTGTCAAAGAAGAGGCATACCGAGCAAACCCTGATCTTGGAAAGGAAGGTTATTTGGATAATGTCTATACGGATATAATGGCTCTTGGATATAATTTTGGAAACATTAAAAAAGCAACTGATGATATTTACGAGATGCAGTCAGCATTATTTAGTGAAAGCAGAAAACTTTATAAACACATTCAGATTCGTGTAATGGAAACCGATATGCTTTATCCTTCAATTATCGAAATATTCTCGTCTTTTCATAAAGCAACACAAGTCAATGAAGATTTTGAAAAAGTATTAACGAACACGAAATTATCATTAGAAAAACTTTAATATACTATAAAATGAGTCAGAAACTAAAAAACAAAATTGAAGCCAAAGACACCAGCATTAGCGCATTGTTAAAGGATCAGAAGTTTACAATTGATTATTTCCAACGGGAATTTCGCTGGCAGGAAAAGCATATTAAACTTATGGTAGAAGATTTAACTTCTACATTTAATAAATCATATAAAGAAGAGAATAAACGTTCAGATGTTGCCAATTACCAAAATTATTATTTAGGACCTGTGGTGTTTAGTATTAATCCTGTCAATGGTAAAAAGTCTATTATTGATGGGCAGCAACGCATTACTTCTATCACTTTGCTTTTAATATACCTCAACCATTTGCAGAAAGACAGCGAACAAAAAGTGTCAATAAGTGAGCTTGTATTCTCTGAAAAGTACGGTGAGAAATCTTTTAACATGAGTGATGAAATGAGAGAGCCTTGCTTAAAAGCATTGTTTGAAAATGGGGAATATTTCATAAAGGATGATGATGATGAAACCGTTAAAAATATGGTTGAACGTTATAATGATATTGAACAATGCTTTCCTGAGGAATTAACTCAAAACGCATTGCCATTTTTTATTGACTGGTTCGTTGAAAATGTTGTATTAGTTGAAATTACTGCGTATTCAGATGATAATGCCTATATGATTTTTGAAACGATGAATGATCGTGGATTAAATCTTACCCCAACAGAAATGTTAAAGGGATTCGTATTATCAAAGATTACAGATAAAAAGCAACGAAATGAAATCAATGACCTTTGGAAAACCGAAATACAAAAGCTTCATGATTATGATGAAAATGCAGATCAGGGCTTCTTCCAGGCTTGGTTTAGGGGTAAGTATGCAGTTTCAATCCGTCCAGGAAAAGTAGATTCAGAGGATAAGGATTTTGAATTGATTGGTTCGCGTTTTCATAATTGGTTTAAGGATAATTATAGAACTTTATTTAAACTAAAATCATCTGATGATTTTTATAATTTCTTCAAAAATCAATTTCCATTTTATGTTAAATGGTATTTGAAAATTTGGGATGCAGAAATAGATTTTAATTCAAACATGCCTCATGCAAATTATATAACCCGATGGGGAATTGCAGAATCTTTACAGAATCCATTATTAATAGCTCCCATTAATTTTGCTGACGATAATGAAACAATTCAAAAGAAAATTGATTTTGTTTCTCGTTATATTGAAACCTTTGCTGTAAAACGAGCAATTAATTCTCGAAAGTTTGGTCAAACCTCCATTAAATATAGCATGTTCAATGTGATTAAACTTATTCGGAACAATGATACTGCTTTGCTTGGGAAAAATTTATCTGTTGAAATTGAAAAAATGGATGTGGATTGGGATGGTACCTGGAATTTTTGTTTAAATGGACAAAATGGAAAATTTGTAAAGCATCTACTTTCTCGTACGAGCAGCTATATTGATAATCTTGCAGGGAAAGGTACTAATTATGTTTTCTATCATCACCCTAATGGAAAACAATTTGAAATAGAACACATTTGGGCAAATAAATTTGAGGAGCATAGAGATGAATTTGAACAGGAAAATGAATTTCAGGATTGGAGGAATTCAATTGGTGCGCTTTTGCTATTGCCGAATGGAACAAATCAATCCTTTAGTAGCGATATATATGAAGATAAACTTGAACACTATTTGAAAGAAAACATTTATGCACAAACTCTGCATCCTTTGTTTTATTCAAAAAATCCTAATTTTTTAAATTCAGAAGTTATACGGGATTTGGAATTCAAGGCTCACCCACATTTTAAGTGTAAAGATATTGGAGAACGTTTAAAATTATTTCAGCGCATTTGTGAAAAGCTTTGGTCTGTTGAGTATTTTAATTAAAAGGATTTTTTATGAGTGAAACAAGAGAAGTAAATTTTGAAGACACTGTATTTGATTTACTAAAGGAAAGTAAATTATTTACGCTTCGTAAAAGTACAGACTTCGATTTAGAGTATATTTTGGATAAAGAATTGCTGGAGCAATTTATACACAATACTCAACCCGATACATGGCGGAGATTAGAAAAACAATTTCCTTCAAACACTATGGAAGCAGTTGCCAATGAATTTTCCAAGCTTCGTGATAAAAGAGGTGTGCTTACTTTGTTACGCGAAGGTTTTGTATTGCAGGGTGCAAGCATTAAATTGATTTCATTCAAACCGTCATCTGGTTTGAACCCTGAACATTTAAAGAATTATGAAGCAAACAGATTCTCTATTATAAGGCAAGTGCATTATAGCAGCCAATTTCCGGATAACAGTTTGGATTTAGTAATTGCAATTAATGGCATCCCAATAATTACCTTAGAATTAAAAAATGAATTTACAGGACAAAATCTAACTCATGCTGTTGAACAATACAGTAAACGACGTGATAGCAAAGATCCGTTTTTGAAAAACTGTTTGGTGCATTTTGCTGTTGATAATAATGCAGTATTGATGACAACAAAATTGGAAAACGGCAACACCCGTTTTCTTCCATTTAACAGAGATACACATAACCCTGTTATACCTGATAAATTTGCAAGCAGCTATTTATGGGAAGAAATACTGCAGGCTGATAGTTTACTGGAAATGCTGAACAATTACATTTTCTATGAAGAGGATGAAAAGACCAAGGAGATAAGCACTGTTTTTCCTCGTTATCATCAGAGAGACTGTGTCCGTAAATTATTAGCTCAGGTTAAAAAAGACGGTACAGGGCATAATTACCTTATTCAGCATAGCGCCGGAAGCGGCAAGAGCAAAACCATTGCCTGGCTTGCCCACCAACTTGCCAATTTATTTGGACAGAATCAGGAGCCTATATTTGACAGCATCATTGTAATTACCGACAAGATAGTTTTAGATAAGCAATTGCAAAAGCAGATCAAACAATTTGAGAAAATTAATGGTACGGTAAAAAGTATTAAAAAAGGAAGCAAACAATTATTGCAGGCATTGATTGAAGGTGATAAGATCATCATCAGTACGCTTCAGAAATTTGGCTATATCGGTGAAGTTGCCAAACTAAATGGAAAACGTTTTGCAATAATAGTTGATGAAGCTCACAGTAGCCAAAGCGGTGAAAATGTAAAAGATTTAAAATTGAGCCTTACTACAGACGAGGCATTAAAGAAAATAATCTCACAGGACGATGAAAACAAAGAACCTAAAGATACCGTTGAAGCACAATTAGAGAAAATAATGGCAAGCCGCCAGAAATTGGCGCATTTATCTTTCTTTGCTTTTACTGCAACTCCAAAACCTAAAACCTTAGAATTGTTTGGCATCCCGGATATTTCTCAAAAAGCAAATTTTCGTGCTTTCCATGAATATACGATGCGGCAGGCGATTGATGAAGGATTTATTTTAAATGTTTTGGATAATTACATTACAAAAAGCTCTTATTTCGAATTAATAGAAAATGAAAATGCCGAAGACAATAAAGCATTTGAAAAACTAAAAGCAAAAAGATTACTTTTAAAGGAGGTAAACAAACATCCTTTTTCTATTGCATCCAAAAGCCATATCATGCTAAATCATTTTATGGAGAAGACTATTCATAAAATTAGTGGTAAGGCAAAAGCAATGTTAGTTACTTGTTCAAGGGCACATGCCGTACTTTACAAACAAGCATTTGATAAGATCATTAAAGTACAGGGATGGAATATTCAAACATTGGTGGCTTTTTCCGGTACTGTTGAACTTGAAGGCGAAAAATATACTGAAGGCAATATGAATGGCCCCAAAGTAAAAGATATAGCAGAAGAATTTAAAAAACCCGGGTATAAAATTTTGATCGTAGCAAATAAATTCCAGACAGGATTTGACCAGCCTCTGTTACACACAATGTATGTTGATAAAGCTCTGGGCGGCGTAGCCACTGTTCAAACTCTTAGCCGTATTAACAGAACAGCAAAAGGAAAGCAGGATACTTTTATCATAGATTTTGTAAACAAACAGGAAGATATTCAAAGCGATTTTCAAAATTATTATCAAAGCACCATTCTTGATAAAGCAACAGACAAGCAGAAGCTATACAATTTAAAATATGAAATTGAGAAAGCTGATGTATTTACAAAGGAAGAGGTGGATTACTTTATTGAAATGTTTGTTCGCAAGAAGGTAAAATCAGAGGTGCTTTCATCCTTCTTTAAAAAGATTGTTGACGAAAAATATTTAATTCTTTCTCCTGATGATAAGGACAAATTCAGAAAGAATGTTAACAAATATGTTCGTCAGTATTCCTTCATTTCGCAGATCATTACATTTATTGATACAGACCTTGAGAAGTTTTATTTGTTCACCAAGCTACTTTTCAAATACCTTCCTTATGAAAAGGAAACCCTGCCATTGGAGGTTACTCAAATGGTTGACATGGACAAATTCAAAATTCAGGAAGAAGAAAACGGAAGTATTATTCTTAGCCCGGAAGATGCTGTTATCGAGAACAAACAGGGAGGCGGGTATGGTCCGCGTCAGGACCCTAAAGAAGTCCTAAAAGTAATCGTTAAGGAAATCAATGATAAATATGCCATTGATTTGGGAGAGGATGATAAAGTAGTAAAAGAAATGTATAACTCACTTAAACAAGACATGTCTTTGATGGCAAGTCTCCGAGCCAATAATATTGAAGAGGTTAAAAGAATTAAATTGAGAGAGAGTATTGATAAAGCTTTATTGAAGAATGCTGAACCTCCTATTAAATTCATGAACAAGCTTTCAAAGGATAAAGGATTGGCCAATTATCTCGTCAGTAGGTTTTTTAATTTATTGACAGATGAATTAAATGAGGCATCGGTTAAAAAGTATGTTGCTGATAGTAATGAGTTACAAATAGCTGCAGAAAAATAATTGCAATAGCATTATTAAATATTAAAGTTATTACATTTCTATTTTTCTTTTCCATTTCCATCCTGCTTTCAACTCCTGATATCACAATGATAAAATGAAAGGTTGGATAAAAAATAGCATTTTAGCCAGGAATTGAAAAATTATTCAACAATTTTCTTAAAAACTCTACTCCAATTATTTCCTTGTAATTCAGTTTAATGAAAGTAACTATCCGACAACAAACGACTACAAACGGATATTAAACGAATGTAAGCGCTTAATAACCGAATCAGCTTCCGCAGAGAGTGTTCCTTTGTATCATAATTTTAAAAAACTTTAAAGTATCATTAAAAAAAGAGTTATGAAAACAACAAACAAAGTGGAATTGAGTGGGTACATTGGTGTAGAACCTGAAGTAAAAACATTAAGCAATGGCAGCAAAATGCTGAGATTTTCGCTTGCTACAAGTGAAGATTACAAGAGCAAAGCAGGCGAGTGGGTAAAGAACACAACATGGCACAACATTGTGATGTGGAACAAAACTGCTGAAAAAGCAGCAGAAATTGCGAAGAAGGGTATCCAGTTGTCACTGACCGGAAAATTGGTCAACAGACAGTACACAGATAAACTGGGTAACAAAAAGAATATCTTTGAAATTCTGGCAACAACATTTGAACTTCCTGCCATTGCCTGATCAATGGGAAATGCAATAAAAAAAGGCAGTCGTGAGGCTGCCTTTTTTTATTATTGAATGTCTTTCTCACATAAAAAATCAAGAATGTTTGTTTTAGAGAAACAAAAAATCCATTGTACAACTTGCGTCGTACAATGGATCTTTTTAATGCCTTTAAACTTTACGGGCTTGGGGCCTGTGAAGCTTGCTTTTTAGTTTCAGCCATTGTTCTACTTCTTTTTTACAATGGTATCAATCTTTTTTATCACTGTCTTTTCCATATCCATATCGCAGGATTTTTTGGAATCGCACATCTTTTCGCACTTTTCGAATTTCATGTCTTTGTCCATGTCGTCGTCATAAAACATGGCATGTCTTGTCATGAAAGATTCGCCATCCCTGTGCATCATCATGTGCTTCATAGCAGCCATGTGAACAGAAGCTACAATAGCAAAGATGCCGAAAGCAAAAATGATCCACGACATAATGCTGAAAAACTTTCCAAGTCCCTGCTGCCTGGACTTCATAAGAAGAAAAACACCTGCTGCTAAAGTTAGAACAGATAATGTGAAACTGAGAATGAATAACATAAAATAAGTTTTTAAGGTTGACTACTCTGTTTAGGCTTTTCGTCTTGCGCCATTAATTTTTACCCGATGTAAAAGTACTGAGTATTTGAATAATGGAAGGGGAAATTAGTGTTAATTATAGTTAAGCATGTTTATAGTCAATTGTCAATAGTCAATAGTCATTGAGTCATTGGTCAATTGTCAGATATGAGTAAGTTTCTATAAATCCATACAAAGGAATTTGCGTAAATGAACTTGTTCTATTCCCTGATAATTGGAGTGGAGATAATTTTCATCCATAGACACAACATACTTTGGATAATTATCTTCAATCTTTAAAAGATTTCCAAACTCTCTCTCAATAGTAGTTTCATCAACTAATATGTAAGTGACCTGAACGTAGATTTTTTTTCCTTTTTTTTCAGCTACAAAATCAATTTCTGTTGCCCCAATTTTACCTATTGTTACTTCGAAATTGTGACTTAACAAAAATAAATACACTGCATTTTCCATCAGTTTATTTATGTCTTTAAGCCTGTCAAAACCATGAAAGGAATTTCTCAGACCAAGGTCTTCAAAATAATATTTTTCACCAATCTCAAATATTTTCAATCCTTTCAGATCCGAACGGGAAACCTTGTGAATAAAATAAGCATTTAACAGGGGTTTTAAATAATTTATTACCGATTGGGTGGTCATCTCGATTTGTTGCGATTTTAAATATTTGCTGATATTTGAAGAAGAGAATAGGTTACCCACATTATCGGCAAGGTATTCAACAAGGTTTTCAAGAAATGACACACTGCGAAGGTTTTCCCGTGCAACCACATCTTTCAATAATATTGTTGAATAAACATTTCGCAGGTATTCGTAAACGGCGTTTTCTTCAAGCCCTATCACATTTAAATAAGGCATTCCACCAAACGTAAGATATTTATATAGGGACTCAGTAGTATTTTCTAAATTGAAAAATTTCAAAAATTCAACATACACAAGACTATGAACCTGAAACTCCATGTATCTGCCTCCAAGATGAGTTGACAACTCACCGGAAAGCATCTTGGCATTGCTACCTGTACAGAAAATGTCGCATGTGTTTTCTAATAAGAGGCTTCTCAAAGCTATCTCGAAATTTTGTATTTCCTGAATCTCATCAATAAACAGAAAGTTCTTCTTTTTTTTATTTAATACTGATTGCACATAATTGTACAAATCAGCATCGTTTTTGATAAACGAATGAGGTCGGAATTCTTTATTAATATAGATAATGTTGGATTTGGGGACTTTTTTTTCAATCAAATCCATCAGTTGAAATAGAATATAACTCTTCCCCACACGCCGCTGTCCCGTTATTACTTTAATAATTTCCTTTCCAATAAAAGGTCTGATTGGATCTATGTAAAGCGGACGTTCAATATAGGGTCTTGCTTTTCTAATATCATCTATCATAATTGAAATTTTATGCAAAATTACAATTTTATCTATTATGATTGACGAAAATCACCAATCATTAGAATTTATCTATCATGATTGACGAAAAAATCAAGGTTTGAAAGAATAAAGTATGGCGGTATAGTAGTAAAGTTATTTGAAGGGGGGCTTATTCCCTTATACCTTTTACTTTAAACAACGGGCTTAAGTCTTTCACGAACTATTTCCGAAATCCTTTCAATGGGTATTCTTACCTGGAGCATTGAATCACGTTCACGGATTGTGACTGTATTATCTTTCATGGTGTCGTAATCCACAGTAACTGCATAAGGAGTTCCGATAGCATCCTGGCGGCGGTATCGGCGTCCGATAGCATCCTTCTCATCATACTGACACATGTAGTCAATTTTTAAACTATCCATAATTTCCCTTGCCTTTTCTGCAAGACCATCTTTTTTTACAAGTGGCATCACAGCTATTTTGATGGGAGCAAGCATGGGTGGTATTTTAAGCACAACCCTTTCTGAGCCGTCTTCAAGCTTTTCTTCATTATAAGCATAGCTAAGCACAGCAAGAAAAGTTCTGTCGAGTCCAATGGAGGTTTCTACAACATAAGGAACATAACTTTCGTTGGTTTCGGGATCAAAATACTGAAGCTTTTTACCTGAGAATTTTTGATGAGCGCCCAGATCAAAATCAGTGCGTGAATGTATGCCTTCGAGTTCTTTGAAACCAAAGGGGAATTCAAACTCGATGTCAGCGGCGGCATTGGCATAATGAGCAAGTTTTTCATGATCGTGAAAACGGTATTTTTCTCTTGGTATCCCCAATGAAAGATGCCAGTTCAAACGTTTCTCTTTCCAGTAGTGATACCATTCCATTTCATTTCCCGGCTTGATGAAATACTGCATTTCCATTTGTTCGAATTCGCGCATACGGAAAATAAACTGGCGTGCAACGATCTCATTGCGGAATGCTTTTCCTGTTTGTGCGATGCCGAAAGGAATTTTCATTCTGCCTGTTTTCATTACGTTCAGGAAATTCACAAATATTCCCTGTGCTGTTTCGGGACGAAGAAAAATAGTGTCGGCGCCTTCTGCTGTTGAACCCATCTGGGTTGCGAACATCAGGTTGAATTGTCGTACTTCCGTCCAGTTTCTTGAACCGGAAACGGGACAGACGATCTCAAGCTCTTCGATGAGTTCTTTTACGGCAACAAGATCATTTTTTTCAAGCGAAGAATATAATCTGTGGCTGACAGTATCCATTTTGGTTTTATACTCAACCACTCTTGGATTCGTAGTTAGATATTGTTCTTTATTGAAAGCGTCGCCAAAGCGTTTCGAAGCTTTTTCAACTTCTTTATTGATCTTGTCTTCGATCTTTGCAAGATATTCTTCAACCAGCACGTCGGCACGGTAACGTTTCTTCGAATCTTTATTGTCAATCAAAGGATCGTTGAAAGCATCCACATGTCCCGAGGCTTTCCACACCGTGGGATGCATGAAAATAGCAGCATCAATGCCCACAATATTTTCATTGAATTGCACCATAGACTTCCACCAGTAATCGCGGATATTCTTTTTCAGTTCTGAACCATACTGCCCGTAATCATACACAGCGCTAAGTCCGTCGTATATTTCACTTGAAGGAAATACAAACCCATACTCCTTGGCATGGGAAATTATTTTTTTGAAAAGATCTTCATTGTTTGCCATGCGGCAAAAGTACAAAAGTCCAATGATATTGCAAGTTGTAAGAGTTAATTAGTGTTATTGTCAATGGTCATTAGTCAATAGTCAATAGTCAATAGTCAATGGTCATTAGTCAATGGTCAATGGTCAATGGTCATCTGGGGATAAGGTATAAAAGGGCATTTCAAATTTCTTATACCTTTTTACTTTTTCATGAATCCTAAATTAAATAATCCAAAATGAGCGTTCTTTTTGCTCCTCACTGATGTCAGGGAATGCCCCACTGACTTCAGGAAATGACTCAAAGACTTCAATAAATGACTCAAAGACTTCAATAAATGACTCAAAGACTTCAATAAATCATTACAAGACTACTTTGAGTGATTCCTGAACGTCAGTGAGTGATTCCTTGACGTCATTAAATGATTTAAAGATAAGAATGATTAGATGCTTCGCCTATTTGTGTATGCCTGGTTAACTTCAGTCACAAACCAAGAAGTGAAATTTCCAAAATAACTACCCCATAGAGAGCTTCGGGATTGTTAGAATTATTTTGAACTTTTTACTTATTTCATAAAAGCCTGATATTTATTGAGGATTTTTTCTAATTTTGCCCGTTACTAATTTGAAAGATAAGGTTCAGTAAATAAAGTTATCTATGGATCAATTCAAAAAACTATCAGTCATCATACCTGTTTACAATGAGGAAAAAACAATTCATCAGATCCTTGATTTGGTTTTGGAAGTTGAATTGCCCGGCGGTATTGCAAAAGAGCTTATCATTGTCAACGATTGTTCAAAGGATAATACAAAAGGAAGTATTGAAAAATATATAGACAGTCACAAATCTCATGATATAAAACTCTTTTCGCACGAGGTCAACAAAGGCAAAGGAGCAGCGCTGCACACAGGTATTGCAGAGGCAACAGGTGATTATATCATCATACAGGATGCCGACCTTGAATACGATCCCGAGGAATACAAAGTATTAATTCAGCCGGTGGTCAAGGGCTTTGCAGATGTTGTATATGGTTCGCGATTTATAGGCGGAAACCCGCACAGGGCGCTGTTCTTCTGGCATACCATAGGAAACAGGTTACTCACCTTTATGTCGAATATGTTCACCAATCTTAACCTCACAGATATGGAAACATGTTACAAACTTTTCAGGGCGGATCAATTGAAAAAGATTTATTTCAAGGAAAACCGTTTTGGTTTCGAACCTGAAGTGACTGCCAAGATTTCAAGATTTCCGGAAATAAGGATCTATGAAGTTGGAATTTCTTATTATGGTCGCACACCGAATGAAGGGAAAAAGATCAATTGGAAAGATGGATTCAGGGCGATATGGTGCATTCTCAAGTATAGTATTTTTGACAGGAAATTCCTAAAGTAAAAAGTCCCAAGATCCAAGAACCAAGAACCAAATTCCAAGGTCCGGGAACTTTGAACCTTGAACTTTATACTGTTTTTTTCCCGACGCAGATCACGCCCAGCCCAATGCTGTTGAGGATTATTTTATCTACCACTTTAAATACCGGCACAAGTTTATTGTAAAGCCTCACTTGTTTGTCAGGCACTATTTTATTTCCAAGAATTTTTCCTGAAACAAACCATCCGAAAATGCCAACGAAGTTCATGTATTGACGATGCAGTACAGTGAATTTGTTTTGACTGATTACTTCCGAAAGAGTTTTTTTATTGTAACGTCTGTAATGCTCAAGTCCCTTGTCGAAGCGGTTATAAAGGCTTTGCAGCGCAGGCACGAATACAATCAGATGTCCGCCATCTTTCAATAAACTATAGCAGTTTTGAATTGCCTGATGATCATCTTTGATATGTTCAAGAACATTCAGAATGACCAGTGAGTCGAAACTATTGAGAAGGCCTGTATAAACATTATTGAAATCAGGATGGGCGAGATCAAGATTAACGATGCGCGGAGGATTTTCAAGATGCCCGAATTCATCACGAAGTGTCTGGCAATAATTTTCGCGCAGGTCACTCAGAACAACTGATAAATTTTCTTTGAGTAATAATTGTGAAATGTTGCCGATGCCGCTGCCGATCTCAATGATATTGCCTTTGCAATAAGGGCGAATAATATCAAATATCCATTGATTATACTTGTCAGCCTCTGAAAAAACATCAAGGGTTTTGTGACCCTCGATATCTTTTTCTTTGTATTTGAAATTATTCATTTTTCTTTATTCAGTTTCCGAAACGAAAAAATTGCATAAATTTGTTTTCACATTGCTGTAATAAATACGGCAGTAATAATTTTAATAAAAAACAGTTATCCGTTTCAGCGCGCAAAATTAAATCTTTCTCTGAATTGAGACAATAAATTATTTTATGGTGAACTTTTTCCGAGCCGGTAAAAAACATGTTGCCTTCAATGTTGTTATGTTGGGGATACTGTTTTTTACAGCAAATTATATACTGACACTACTCTTTCACCTGCAATCAGGCTATATCATCTGGAGCGATGCCGAGGGATATTATGAATACCTTCCATTCTATTTTATTTTCCATGACATCACACACATTTGTTATGCGGTTCCTGTTGCAGGCGGGATGACATTTGACAAATATCCCTGTGGAGTAGCCTTGCTTGAAATGCCTTTTTTCCTTGTAGCACATTTATACAATCAGATATTTGGGTTTATTGATGATGGTGTCACAAGTGTGTATGGCATGTCTATATGGATTGCTGCCGTATTTTATGTCTATGCAGGACTGGTCATGTTGTTCAACATACTCAGAAAATGGTTCAGCAGATGGGCTTCGTTTATTACGGTTTTGGTGCTTTTCTATGGAACAAACCTGTTTTATTATACACTATTCAATCCCGGTTATGCACATGCTTACGGGTTTTTTGTTCTTGTTTTATTCGTGTATGGACTCGACAAGTTCCTGAAAAAACCTACTGTCGGGAATACGATCATTTGCGGCCTTGGAATAGGACTTGCCGTACTGATCAGGCCTACCAATGTTTTTTATGTTTTCCTGTTCCTGCTCTATGATGTTTATACTTTCAAAAGTTTAAAGGAAAGAGTAGTCTGGATATTTAAAAAGACCTGGTATTTTCTGCTGATTGCTTTGATAACTTTCATTGTTTTCATTCCTCAAATGTTATACTGGCATGCAGTGCTTGGGCAATACGTAGCTTATTCTTATGACTATTCCCAGGGCGGTTCTGAAAGTTTTATTTACTGGAACAGTCCTAAAATTGGCTATACTCTTTTTGGTGTCGAAAGCGGCTGGCTTGTTTACTCTCCTGTGTTTTTCCTTTTCTTTGCCGGGCTGGTGTGGACATTGATTAAGCGAATTCATCATTCATTTGCAATCCTCACATTGTTTATTCTCATTCTCTATGCCAATGCAAGCTGGTGGTGCTATACCTTTTCGTGTTCGTTTGGGCAAAGAGCGCTGATAGAATATTATCCTGTATTTATTATTCCCGTAGCTTTCATCATTCAAAAAGCGCTTGGTGCAAAAAGGAAAGTGGCATTGATTATCCTCGCTTTTTTCCTCACTATTTTTTCCTTTTTGAATTTAAGGATGTCCGAATTCTATTATGTGGAACAATGCTGGGTGAGACCCGACTGGACATGGGTGAATTATAACAGGGTGTTGAACAAAGCATTTTACATTATTCCCCAGGAAAGGGATATTAAATAAAGGGATTTAAGAGCATAAATTTCCCTGATACCTTATACCACTTCTTTGCTTCCCCCTGATGTTTTTCTCATGAAAAGAAGAACAATGAAAGCTATCAACGACAACAAACTTATCAACGCAGCATAGACAACTTTGTTATTACTGTATGTGAATTCAACAATATTTTTTCCTTTCGGAACAAGGACACTCATTCTCTCCTTGTTGTTTTGAACAATTGTTTCCTGATGATCGTTGATTGTAACCTTCCATCCGGGATAATAGTTTTGTTGTAAAACCAGCATCTGTGCAAGCCTTGAAGATACCTGAACTTTTATGTCAACAGGGCTGAACGAAGTAATGACAGCAGTATTTTCCTTACTATTGGTTATCTCATTTTTCTTTATCATTGAAAGATCCTTTGCCGTCAGGTAAATATTTTTATTATCAAACCTGTTCATATCTGAATGTTTTTTCATGGAATCCAATGGGAATATCTTGTCCGTAAGGAATACCGGCGGATTGGCTAAAGCGCTTTTGAAAATGCCGGGCATAGAATCAGACATGTTTTCATAGCTGTTCAATTCAAATGAAGTAAATCCATCCCATGCAATTTGTTTATTGAAACAGTTTAAATTTCTCCATATAGGACCGAACCCCAATCCAATGTCAGTGTTTCCGATGACATTGTTGGTTGATGGAATGGGAAACCCATCAGGAAAAGATTCGCTGTGTTTTTTAATGCTTGCTACGTCATAATTTTTGGAGAAGGTGGTATAAGGTTCATTCAATTGTGCTGAGAAGATCATGTCAGCAAATAAAATCAGGAGGAAGAAATTCACTGCATTTTTTCTTTCTTTGACTTTTATAAGTATCAGAAGAATTATTCCAAGAAAGATGATCTGAATGCCGCATTGAAAGGCCAGGTGCTGAATAATTGTTGAACTTGCGGAGTTGGCAAATAAAGCATTTTTAATAAAATCAATCATGCTCAGATAACCATTAAAACGCAGACAGATGATCGTTCCGGTTAAAAGTATCATGAACGAGATTATGATAATCTTTAGCGGTTTTGTATTGATTGTTGTTCTTGTTTGAAACTGCTGAAGAGCATAGCCCGCCGGTATTATCAATCCAATGATCGTAAATAATCTGAAGAGACCTGGGAACCTGAATATCCCCATGAATGGAATGTAATCATACAAAAATGTTCTGACAGGAGTATATTTTCCCATTGAGGCAAAGAGTGCAAAAACACCGAAGATAATGAAGAAATAAAACATTTTCGGCATCTTTTTAAACAATGCGAATACGAAAAAAAGCAATGGTAATAATCCGATATAGATATTGCTCATTGAAACATCAGTGTCGAAAAAAGGTGTGTTTTTCACAGAAGCATAAGGCACAATAATACTCAGCAGGCTCTGCGGAGAAAAGGGATTCATCAACACAGTTGCAAGTGGCAACCTGCCTCCTCTGGTAATATATCCATTAACTGAAAGCCCTGAAACAATTACTACGGTTGAAAAAAGCAATGCTACCAACGCAAATAGAAGATTCAATTTTACAAGCCTGAAAATTGCAGTACGATTCTTTTCCCTGATTTTTTTGTAAATAAAAAATACGAAGAAAAAAAACAGGAAATAAGCAAGGATGATAATATACGACGGGTAACCACCCGAGATCATAAGAAACATAAAGAAGGCTGCAATCAAATCCTTTTTATAACTGAATTCTTCTGAAAAACGAATGTAATAATTGATCACAAATGGCAACCAGGCAGCGCTTGTGATGATCATATAATGTTGAGAATTTCCAATGAAAATGCCTGAGAACATATAAGCGACAGCCATAAAGAAAGCTACGCTTTTTGAGAACTTCAGTGTTCTTCCAAGTATGAACATCCCCAACGAAGCAAAATAAATGTGAAGTACAAACTCGAAATGAATAGTGTAAATATCATATCCATGTAATGACCCAATGATCCATGTCAACGGATACCACACTCCAACCTGCGGGTCTGCATGAATGGGATAACCCAGCGTTTGATAAGGATTCCAAAGAGGCAAAATATGATGTTGAAGACATTCACCAACAAAATATTTCCAGGGGTAAGTACAATCTATGATGTCAAAATTCAAAGGGTGCAACATCATACTTACCTGCCAATAACCAAGTATGGCAACAGGGATCAGCAGGATTTGCGGCAGGTACTTAAAGCTTTTTATATTTTCAATTCTTAGTTTCAAAAGTTGAGGATTAAATAAAAACTTCTTCAAGAACGTTGAGTGAACGCAACGTGTTAAAGCCATTCAGGTGTATCCGGTAATAATCAAGAATTTTATTCATGAGCTCTTTGCGTATTGAAGCAGTGATCCCCTCAATGCCTGATGCATCATAAGAAGAGTTTAATAACTTTGAGAAATGGCTGCTCAGTTCTTCCTGAATATAGTAAGGATGTTCCGGTAAAAACTCCTGGAAATGGCCATCATAAAGGTTGAAGTAAACTTTATCATTATCAAAATTGTTGTGAGGATAAAATCCTAAAAATTTAGATAACTCAATTAAGAAATAGAGATGGAATTCTGAGATCCTTCCTTGTGTTGCATCGAGCAGTTCAACAGACCGGCAAATAAAATCAAATAATTCTGCATTCTGCTCTTCTTCCCTGATAGTTTTATTAAGAACTTCTGCAATAAAAATAGCAACTGAGCTTTTTTTAATGTCGTAAGGGATCCCTGTGAACTGATGAACGTGTGTGATCTCTTTCAAAGTCTGAAGAACAGGTTTTTTTTTATGATATGCCACCATTTCCAGAATTGTCAGAGGTTGGAAGATGCCCGCTTTCATGGAGGATTTCTTGCTTCTTACTGATCTTACAATATAGGAAACCAATCCAAATGACTCAGTATAGATCTTGACAATAATGCTGTTTTCGGAATACTTTAAAGAATGCAATACAATTCCCTTAGTCTTCTCAAGCATTGACAAAGCAGGTTAATTGATGAACATGATTTTTGTAACCAGCTTTGCTGAGCCATCAGCATTGGAACAAAACACAAGATAAACACCAGTCTTAGCCCTGTCGCCATTGAAGTTTTTCCCGTTCCATACAGCCTGCCCACCATAAGCTTTAGTCTTATAAATAAGTGTTCCGGTAATGTCGGTGATCTTAACATCCGCATCAGCCACGAGGCCTCTGATTCCAATAGTTCCTGTGTATGCTTCACTGACAGGATTTGGATAAACCAATACGTTTGTATAGGTCTCTTTTCCTTTTGTTGCTGTGCCTTTGAAAGAAATGATTCCCTTATCTGTGCCAAAGAAAACTTCTCCGGTTATGCCATCAATAGCGATGCAGTTGATGGTGTTCGAGAATAAAGGACTGTTGTCAACTGTGAAATGTGCCAGTTGTGTTGTTCCATCAGCCGACATCAGGAAAACACCTGCTTTTTGAGTGCCAATCCATTTCCTGTTTGCTCCGTCAACAGCAATTGCTGTTACTATTTCAGACTGTAACAAAGGCTGAATAAACCCTCCTTCATTAACAAGAATTTGTTGTGCATCAAAATTACTTCCGGTAAAAACATTTTCCGGTGAATAAAAAACTCCGACACCCGCATCAGTCCCAACCCAGATCTCTCCTGTAAGATCAACGGCAATGCTGTAAACATTTGCACTTGGCAGTCCGCCATAACCGGCCGCATTTGAAAGTTTCTTTACCTGGTCATCGGAGGTATTGGATATTGTCCCGTTATCATTAAAAACAAGCAGGCCATTGGTTCTTGGAAGTATCACCCACTTATAATTATTCTTGTCAATGACAATACTGCCAATAGTATTTTTATCCAAAAAACCGCTCATGTCAAAGGCTTTCCAGGTACCTGAAGAAGTCCTGACATTTATTGCAGTATTCACATCAGAATTTGTTACCCACATATTTCCCAGCGTATCGAATGCGATACCACCAATCCTTAATCTGTAAAGGCTGGAAGTTATATCCGCTATTGTTCCTTTCAATGTACTGTTTGACTCATTGTAAATTTTGGTCAACACCTGGTTGTCGAACTCCAGCAATCCTCCGCTCCATGTACCTGCGAAAGCCTGATTCGGATTTGCTGGATTAACGGCAACGCGAACCACATCATAAATGGTATCAATAATTGGATTGGTCACGCCGTTGTACGTGGTCCATTCTTCATTGATGAATGAAAACACCCCATCAAGGTTGTATAAATTATTCCATTGGTCATTATATCCTCCGGGCGCTACCCATAGATTACTTCCTTCAACAGACATGTCAATTACGTTTGCTGAAGAAGGCCCGCTGGGCTGGGCAAACTGCGAACTCCATCCATAATTATAGTTTTTAACAAGACCAAGATGCATATCTGCTATCCACAAAATATTGTCAGTATCCATTACAGCATCACGTGGAGATGGAGTGCCGGGATTATAAGTGTAAACAACCTGGTAAAGGGAATCGTTGGAATCCAATAATGAAACATCACCTTCATTAACTACGACCAGATTATTATTGTAAGTTCTCAGGTTATATTTTCTTGCATTGACAGACATGGTCGGTAAATTAAAATAGTTCCATGCTCCGTTTGAAAACTTATACATGGTATCTGAATTAAACGCATCCACACTAAGGTTAACGTAAAGTGCATTATTAAAATAAACAATCGCATTGTACTTAGCGGCAGGATGTGGCATTTCCGTATGTTGAAACCATGCATTGTAGTCTGCCAGATTTGGGTCGTTAATATCGGCTTCAAAAATTCCCGCCTCTGTTGCTGCATATAAGTTTGTTCCATCGCAGGTCATGTCGAGTACATTGATATGAGCGCCCAATGCTCCGATGTAATAAGTATCAGAAATTTCTTTTCTGACAAGATCCAAAACCACAATGCCAAAACCACAGGACAGGTAAGCATAATCACCAATAAATAAAATGTTGTTGATGGATTTCAATCCCGGTGCGGGGTCACGTTTTATATCTGAAATGTTGGTAACAGTAGTGCCTTCTATCAGGTCAATGTTTCCGTTTGAATAAGTAACCACCAACATGTTTAAGCCTTTGTGGAAGGCTACTCTGCTGACACCAATATCGGACAACATATTGACTTTTGTGAGCCGTTGAATGCTGTTATCGCTTTTGTCGAATGAAAACACGGCATAAGTTGTGGCACAGTAAACCATGCCATTGCCTTCTGTCACCGATATACAATTATTCCATGGCAAATGGTCGCGCCAATCACCAATAGCCACGCCCTGTGAGTGCAGGACGAATGTCTGTGTAATGAACAGGAAGGCTAAAATGAGTTTAAATTGATTTCTCATAAGTACTTTCTTAATGCAATATTACTAAACAAATAATAACCGATAACTATTTTCTAGCGTTTTTATTGTGCAAAACCTAAAAAATCATTAAAAATATCTAAATTTGCCGCATTGCCGGCCCCGTAGTTCAGCTGAATAGAACATCAGATTCCGGTTCTGAAAGTCGGGGGTTTGAATCCCTCCGGGGTCACTTAATTATTCGTTAGAAAGTTCTGATATTGATGGAAATTATCACCAGTGATGAATCATTGATATTACTTTTCTCAGTGGTTGTTGAACAGAGATAAATTACTATGCACAAAAAGCCAGAGCAAATCTTATCAATAGTTTTTTCATCATGCCGGTCTATTACTGAAATGTAAAAATAAAGGTAGAGAAGAAATTAATCCAAAACAACTTTCACTCCGGCATTGCCAACGCTATTGAGCATAAATTTTCAACTGTAAATCCAAATTCTTTCATCAGGACAGCGCCCGGAGCGGATGCACCAAAATGATCAAGACTTATGATCGCACCTTTTTCTCCGACATATTTGTGCCATCCCTGTGCAACCCCTGCTTCAATTGACAATCTTTTTTTCACTGACGGGGGCAATACAGCATCCCGATATTCGGCTGTCTGCATTTCGAACAATTCCCAACATGGCATTGATACGATACGGACTCTGATATTTTTTTCCGTTAATATTCTATAAGCTTCGACAACCAGATGTACCTCCGAACCACTGGCTATTAAAATAAGTTCTGGATCAGCATTGGCTGCATCAGCTAATATGTAGGCTCCTTTGCGAAGATTGTCAGCCTTTGCAAATTTGTCACGGTCAATAATCGGTACATTTTGCCTGGTAAGTACAAGTGCAGTGGGATGATCATTTGTTTCGAGTGCAACTTGCCATGAAACCGCGGTCTCATTGGCATCGCATGGACGAATTACAATCAGATTTGGAATAGCACGAAGACTCGCAAGATGTTCTACAGGCTGATGTGTCGGGCCATCTTCTCCCATTGCAATACTGTCATGCGTGAAAACATAGATCACCTGCAAACCCATTAAGGCAGCCAATCGAATGGATGGGCGCATATAATCGGAGAAAGTAAGAAATGTTGAACCAAAAGGGATCAGGCCGCCATGCGCAGCGATGCCATTCAATATGGCTCCCATTCCATGTTCACGAACTCCAAAATGGATATTGCGGCCATTGTAATTCCAGCCTCCTGAAGATTCGCCTTGTAAATCTCCTATTGCTGTTTCAGGGTTTTCAAAATTTCCACCATTTTTAATTTCCGTCATTGTTGAAGGGTTCAGATCAGCAGAGCCCCCAATAAGCCCGGGAAAAAATTGACTGGCATATTCCAGTATTTTTCCTGAAGCCACCCTTGTCGCAATTCCTTTTACATCGGCTGCAAAGTGAGGGATATTCTCATCCCATCCGGGAATTGGTTGCCCCTTTAAAAGTTGATTTAATTCCTTAGCAAGTTCAGGGAACAGGGTTTGATAATCTTCAAATGATTGTTGCCATAAGTCCTCTACTTCTATTCCCCAGTCTGCCGCTTGTCTGAAATGACTGAGAACATTCTCAGGAATAAAAAATAAAGGTTCCGCCGGCCATCCAAGATTCTCCTTTGTAAGCCTGACTTCTTCTTTTCCCAGTGGTGATCCATGAGCTGCAAAAGTGTCCTGTTTGTTTGGAGAACCAAAACCAATATGCGTGTTCACAATGATGAGTGAAGGTCGTGTTGAATCGAATTGTGCCTTTCGGATTGCATTTTCAATATCCAGAGTGTTATTTCCATCTTCAACAGTAATGACGTTCCAGCAATAGGATTCAAAGCGTTTCGCAACGTCTTCTGTAAATGTCAGACGTGTGGAAGCAGCAAGGGTTATGTGATTGCAATCATAAAGATAAATGAGTTTTCTCAGCTTAAGATGTCCGGCTAGTGATGCAGCTTCGGAAGCAACACCTTCCATCAAATCACCATCGCTTACAAGGCCATAAGTGTAATGATCAATCATATTGAAACCACACTGATTGTAACGTTCCGACAAATATGCTTCAGCAATGGCCATTCCCACACCATTTGCAAATCCTTGTCCCAGAGGACCGGTTGTTGTTTCTACGCCCGGGGTCAGCTTCCGTTCAGGGTGCCCCGGAGTGATGCTTTTCCACTGACGGAATTGCTCAATCTGTTCAAGCGGCAATTTGTAACCTGTCAGATACAAAAGAGAATAAAGCAACATTGATCCATGTCCGGCCGAAAGCACAAACCTGTCACGATTGATCCAATCAGGGTTGGCAGGATTATGTTTGAGGAATTTTGTCCAAAGCACGTAAGCCATTGGGGCCGCTCCCAAAGGTAAACCGGGATGACCGCTGTTGGCTTTTTCTACTGCATCTACACTCAGAAAACGAATAGTATTTATGGAGAGTTGTTCCAATTCCGCAGAATCAACTATAGTTTTATCTTTAGGGTTTATTTGTTCTTCTTTCATAATTTTCTGGGAGAGTAATATTCTTTTTTCATAAGCCCTCTTTTCATTCCCGTTTATTTCTATCAATGAATATGTGCCAGCTCAACATTCTTCAATAGCAAAGCTGCAGCTTTATCAACCATCCAGTAAATTTCAGCATTTTTATATTTCGGACAAACCAACTGGGCAGGAAGACCCGGTTTTCCATGCTTTGGCTCCAGGACTTCTTTTAAAATGCCGGCCTTCTCAGCTCCTGCAACAAGAAAAAGGATACATGCGGAGCGGTTGATGATAGGAAGTGTGAGAGTAATTCTTTGTAGTTCCTGTCCGGGCAGGTTTACAGAAGTAACCCAACGTTCATGTTCTTCAATTGCTGTTGAGCCAGGAAATATTGAGGCAGCATGACCCTCAGCGCCCAGACCCAGCATCAGCAGATCGAAATATTGATGTTTCGAAAAATAAGAGTGCAGTAAACTGTCATATTGCTCCGCACTTTCTTTAGGAGAGAGATTGCAGTTAAACTTGTAAACCTGCTCTAAAGGAACTGGAACATGATCAAGCAAAGCCTTCGCCGCCATCAGGGAATTCCGGAGTACATTGTTTTCCGGAACAAAACGTTCGTCGCTCCAGAAAACATGGGTATCGTTCCATGGCATTTTCTTTTGCCATTGCTTTTGTGCAAGAATTTCGAATGTCCGCATTGGTGTTAAACCGCCTGACAGCGCTACACAAAACCTGTTATGATCTATGATTGCCTTTTTTGCTTTCGCAACAAATAAATCAGCAGCGGCCATGCTAAGGGATTCAAGATCGGCATAAATTTGAAGAGGCATATTAAGTTGTTTTAATTACTGATGATGACAAAACTTCAGGCAAAGGCCAGTGTTGATTGACCTTTTCAAATAAGAATTTTGTTGAATCAGGCCCCCATGAACCTGCTTCATAATTCGGGAAATCGGTAGGTGTTTTTTCTGACCATACCTGAAGTACCGGCGATAATATTTCCCATGCTGTTTTCACCTGATCAGCGCGCATGAACAGTGTGGCATCGCTGGTCATGATGTCCCAGAGCAGTGTTTCGTAGGCATCAGGAATTGACATTGCAAAACTATCTTTGTAGCTGAAGCGCATGTCAACGGGTTTCAAAATTATTTTAGGCCCCGGTCGTTTAGCCTGAAAACGCAGCACTATTCCTTCATCCGGTTGTATGGAAATGATAAGCTCATTTTCATGCCAGCCATGATAAGCATCAAGGGGAAATGAACGATGAGGAACTGAACGAAACCTGACAACTATTTCAGATACCTGCTTTGTCATCCTCTTTCCCGTTCTGATATAAAAAGGAATATTCTGCCAGCGCCAGTTATCAATAAATAGTTTCATTGCCACATAAGTTTCCGTTTGAGAATCGTGAGGAATTCCGGGCTCTTCGCGATATCCCAATACTTCCTGTCCTCCGATGATCCCTTTTCCATACTGACCTCTGATCACAAATTGATCTACCAGATCATGAGGTATCGGACGGACAGCACAAAGAACGTCTGCCTTTTTATTACGGACTTCATTGGCTTCAAAAGAAACCATGGGTTCCATTGCAACAAGACACAATAACTGCATCAGGTGGTTTTGTATCATATCTCTCAAGGCACCCGCTTCGTTATAATATCCTGCGCGGTGTCCTATCCCTATTTCTTCTGCAACGGTGATGCAGACATGATCAATATAGCGGCGGTTCCAGACCGGTTCAAATATTGAATTTGCAAACCTTAGTGCAAGAATATTCTGCACTGTTTCTTTCCCCAGATAATGATCTATACGGTAAATCTGGGATTCGCTGAAATGCCGTGAGAGGGTTTTGTTCAGTTTGGTTGCTGATTCCACATCAAATCCTATTGGCTTTTCAATCACAATCCGTGACCTCAACTTATCCTTTGTCAAACCGGCTTCTGCAAGCAATTTTGGAATTTCTCCAAAGGTCAGGGGAGGAGTAGCCATGTAAAAAATATGCTGGGATTTAATCCCCCATTCATTCTCAATGACCGTGCAACGTTCAGCCAGTTTGTTGTAAGTTTCGATTGAATTCAGATCGCCATAATGATAAGAAATATGTTTTGCAAAGTATTTCCATCCCTGTTCAACCTTTTCTTTTTGGCGTGAAAACTTTTTTACTCCATCAAAAAAACGTTCCAGCAAATCAGAATCTTTTAATGGCTTTCTGCCAATAATGATGATTGAAAAATGCAGGGATATACATTGATCCTGGAAGAGATCAAATAAAGCAGGCACTAATTTTCGCCATGCAAGATCACCTGTGCCACCAAAGATGACAAAGATTGCAGGAGCTGCCGGTTCATTTGTTTTCATAATTATAGATTTTTACCATTTGGTGTGGAATGTACCCTCTGAGTCATAACGCTGATATTTATGATCGCCAAAATAATCGCGTTGTGCCTGTATCAAATTTGCCGGAAGCCACTTGCTTCTCAATGTGTCAAGATAGGCGAGCGAAGACATCATTGCGGGAACAGGAACACTTGATTTGATCCCTGTAATAATAATATGGCGCAGATATTTTTCATTGTCCTTTATCTTTTTCGACAATTCAGGATACAGCAGGAGGTTTGGCAATTTATTGACATTGTCAAAAGCTTTCATTATATCATTGAGCATTGCTGAACGAATGATGCAGCCGCCCCTCCAGATCTGAGCGACAGTAGAGGGATTCAGATGAAAATTATATTTCCCGGAGGCTTTACTTAAAAGTGAAAAACCCTGTGCATAGGTAATGATCATCGCTGTGTAGAGTGCTCCGTGAAGTTGAATGAGCGCCGCATTTTTATCTCCGTCGAAACTGCTGATAAGTCTCAGCAGTGTCTTGCTTGCCGTATCACGTTCATTGTGCATTGCCGAGAAATTACGCATGACGACGGCTGTATCTATTGTAGGAACGGGTACCTGTAACTCCATTGCGCTTTCTGATGTCCACATTCCTGTTCCATTCTGTCCTGCAACATCCAGTATTTCGTCAATCAAAAACTTTCCTGTTTTGACATCTTTTTTCCTGAAGATTTGCTCTGTAATTTCGAGCAGATAACAGTTTAATTCGCCCTGGTTCCATTCGTGAATAACGGTGCAAATTTCATCATTGTTCAGGCAAAGCCCGCGTTTCATAAAGTCATAAACTTCTGAGATGAGTTGCATCATAGCATACTCAATCCCGTTGTGAACCATCTTCACATAATGGCCTACGGAACCTGATCCGAGATAAGCAACACAAGGCATATCATTGGCTTTTGCTGCAATGAGCGAGAACACATGACATACTCTCAGATAGGCTTCCTTGTTGCCGCCGGGCATGATACTCGGACCGCGGCGGGCGCCTTCCTTGCCTCCTGAAATGCCGGAGCCAATAAATAAAATTCCTTTCTGTTCAAGTTTTGATGCACGAATATCCGTGTCTTTGAAAAACGAATTGCCTGCGTCAATAATAATGTCACCCTGGTGGAGCAATGGCTGAATATTATTGATGACAGCATCAACAGGGCTGCCTGCCGGGACAAGGATGATGATGGCGCGAGGCAGGCGTAAGGAGGAAATAAATTTTGCCAGATCGCCCGTACTGATGATCGTTTTATCTTCGTGTTCCTCCTGCACTGACTTTACCTTTGTAATGTCAGTGTCATAACCGGCTACAAGAAATCCTTTTTCGGCGATGTTCAGCATAAGGTTTCTTCCCATCACACCAAGCCCAATGATTCCGATTTCACATGGTTTTTGTTGTGTATCCATATTGTTCAGTTTAATTTTTATTTGAATGAATAAGTCAGAATTTCAAAATAGCTTTCTCACTGATTATTTCATTGAAATAATATTTTTAAAAATTTTATTTTAAACCTTTTACTTTCTAAGGAACTCTAATGATTTGCCTGTAATAGTTGCCAGCAATTTGTCGAACGATACAATAAATTTCTCCACTCCTTCATCTTCCAATTTTTGTGTGACCTGATCAATGTCAATACCAAGCTCAGTCAGTTCGGACATGATCCAGCATGCTTTCATAAAATGATCTATCAGGCGGTATGAAGGGTGCCCATGATCGCGATAAGCATCCATAGTGTCTGGTGGCATTGTACTGATGGTATTGGGTGCGATGAGGGATTCAATATATTTGATGTTGCTGTACTCAGGATTTTTTGTGCCTGTGCTTGCCCATAAGAGACGCTGTGGTCTGGCGCCCTGTTCAACAAGTTGGGCGAACCCGCGGCTTTCAAAAATTTCTCTGTAAATATTGTAAGCGATCTTGGCGCTCGATATTGCAACCTGACCACGGATGTTGGTTGCAAAATGCACCTGTTCGCCACCCATTGCCATATAATCCAGGTCTTGCGGATCAATGATGGTATCTATGCGGCTGATGAAGAAACTGGCCACTGAGCTGATATTCTTCACAGGTTTTCCCTGCTCAATCCTGGCTTCAATTCCTGCAATATATGCGTCAATCACCTCTCTGTAGCGGGGCAGTCCGAACAATAAAGTTACATTTACATTGATGCCGTCGGTGATGAGTTGTTGAATGGCGGGTAAGCCTTCTTTGGTAGCGGGAACTTTGATAAAAACATTCTGACGGTTGAGGGCTGTCCAGAGGCGGCGGGCTTCTTCAATGGTTCCATTGGTGTCGTGGGCAAGATGAGGGTTTACTTCAAGACTGACATAGCCATCCCTGCCTTCGGATTTTTCATATACTTGTTTGAGTTCATCAGCGGCACGAAGGATGTCGTGCTGGCTGATGGATTCGTAAATTTCATCGGGACTTTTTCCCTGAATTGCCAGTTTCTTAATGTCGAAATCATAATCAGAACTTTTTGCGATGGCTTGTTCAAAGATGGAGGGGTTTGAGGTGATTCCTTTAAGCCCGTCGTCATTGATGAGTTTGCGCAGTTCCCCGCTTGCAATAAGGTCGCGGCTGATATAATCGAGCCAGACTGACTGGCCAAATGATTCTAATAGTTTTAGTGGATTTATTTTCATAATTTGTTGGATATTGGATATTGGATATTGGATCTTGGAATTTGGAATTTGGAATTTGGATCTTGGATCTTGGAATTTTACCTCTTTTTATTATTCTTTTGTTCAAATTTTTTCAGAGCATGGAGGGTTTCGAGTGACACGGTTTCGCCCATGCCAAGGTAGTTATTCAGGCTAAGGAGCAAGGGTTTCAGTGTGATCTTTTCATCGTCGTTAAATAAAGATTCAAAAGCATGATGGGCGCCCAACCGCAGGAAATAGGAACCATTTTCATCGTCGAGAATTGCTTTGAGAAGCGGGATGATGCTGTCGCGGCCAATGCTGATCAAACCTACGGCAGCGGTCCAGCGGATGCCGCCATCACTGTCCTCAAGAAGATCAATAAATACCGGGATGGATGTTTTGTCAGCTATAAATTCCATGATCTTTGCAACTTCCCTGCGGAACATTTCATCGTGCACAAAGAGGAGTTTATTCAAATAAGGAAGAATGCTTTTTCCCATTTTCTCGAGACTGTTTTTCGCATCAATTCTGGCAATGGTGTTTGTTTCCTGCTGCAGATGGTGGAATAGCTGTGCAATATTTTCAGGAAATTCTTTTAATATTTCATCAATTTCCTTTTTGGAATCCTTCATTTGCTGTGAAATTAATCGTCAAAAGTATAGCTGAAAGCAGAGAGGTAAATTAAGAAAGAATTAAATGAAAATTAAGATTGTATTAAGAAGGCAGGGAAATTGGGAATTGGAAATTATTTGGAGCATGCGATGGAAACGTGGGTTATCCAGTAACTGAAAAGGCTGATTAGGACTGATTGAAAAGAGCTTTTAATGAGCAAATGCTTGAAATGAGTAACTTTATACAAAAGGGAGGGTTTTTCAACGAATCTAACAAAGTGTGATTTTTCAATAATGGAGTCTTTCACTTCAATAATGGTGTCTGTCATCTCTATAATGGTGTCTGTAACTGTCATAATGTCCGATGTAAGGTCTATAATGGTGTCTGTAACTGTCATAATGTCCAACGTCATGTCTATAATGGTGTCTGTAACTGTCATAATGTCCAACGTCATGTCTATAATGGTGTCCGCAACTGTCATAAAGTCCGATGGAGTTATCATTAAGTAAAACGGTGACTCAATTAAGGAAAATAGAATCTCAATTAAGTAAAACAAAACAATAATTAAGGAAGAAGAACAAATAATTAAGGAGAATTGCATTTCAATTAAGGAGAATGCCATCATCATTTAGGAAATATACAACTCTATTGGGTTGTCTGCATTTTTAATTTAGCGAATAAGTAATTTCATAGAGTAGATTTTCATTACGATTAAAGATGCTATACTTTTAACTGATTGTAAAAGAAGTTACAGTGACACTAACGAAAGAAACAAGTAAGAGTGAGGCTACAAGGGTGAAGATTACATGGATTCCTAGTTAGGATTTTTGATTTGGGAAGTAAATTTAAAATTCCAAATACAAAGCCTCTGAAAAGGGGCTTTTTTTATTGATAGAAGATTGATGATAGAAAATAGAAAAAGGGGACGGTGGGGATGGAGTTGAATTTTTTGATTAAACGCTGCCAGTTTTTGGAAGGAAACGCTGGCAGGTTTCGGGGGGATTGGATTTTGGGGGGGCACGAGTTTGAAACGCGCGCAATCAAAGGCTAACGTTGAATTTATTTTTGATCCTATCATAAAGTTTTTCAATTTCCGATTTGTAATAAAATCTTTTAGGGAGAATTATTTTAAGAAGGATTTCAAAAATATTTTTCAAAAGGATCCAAAAAATGGAATAAAAAATATAGTAATCTGACAAGGCAAAATATTCATCGTTCACCATTTCAAGATTGGGGAAATAGGATCCAAACACATCTGTCAGATGTCCGGCAATGAAAAAACAGAGAATAAAATTGAGTGTTGAGAAATACCATTTGAGATGGGAAGTTGCAAAATAAAACAACACCATGAGGATTGGAAAAATAAAAAGTGTGAAGATCCCAAAAACGAAATGGTTATTAAAAGTGATCAGCCAAATGAGCAATGTAAATATCAAACCACAACCCAGATCTATTGCTATTTTTTTCATTGGAATCAGTTGGTGGATGTAGTTATATGAAGGGTGTTTTTGAAATTGTTGCCAACAGTTTTATTGATTCAATTGGTTTTTTCTTTAAGCAAAGTTATTTTAATTTTTCTACCTGTGTAAAATGCTATTGTATCCTTTTCAATGAAATAAATTAATGAAGGCTTATCACGACAAAGGTAAATATGGTTGAAGTTTACACTGTCAATTTTGAAATCAATCCAGGCAAACTTTTCGTTTCCTTTTCTCAATTTTAAAGTGTCATTTTTTCTTTCATATTTTCCAAAGACAGTCTTTCCAGGTTTGTTCCTATAAGTGAATAACGAATCATTCAAGACATTTAAATTAAACTCATCACTTAAACATGTACCTGGGATTTTCAGAGAATCATTAAGAGAAATTTGCCAAAAACCAAAGAATTGACCTACTGAAAATTTTTCCGTTTTCCATTTGCCCAAAAGATCATTGTTCTTACACTCCTTCATATCATGATGAGGTGAACAAAAACTCAAGATAAGTATGAGAGATATAAGGGAAACACATGATTTCATTTTCAGGTGATTTTTTTCTTCAATATTTTTTTGATACTAAAATCATTTCGTTTTTTTTATTGTGCAAAGTTATTTTAATTTTTCTGCAGGTGTATAATGATATAGTTGTAAAATTAAATAAAGAAGCTTTATCATGACCCAGGTATGGTCTGGAATTTTTTGGAGCACGCGTTTGAAGCACGCGCTATCTAAGTTCGCAATGGCAGCATAGATTTTTTTTTCAAAAATCGGCACTTCAAAAGTTCAGAATCGTTATAAGTCTTTAATCACCGAAACAATAAACATATCACACAACCCTACAATCCCACAAATCTTGTGATGATATCAATCAACCATCCCGGGTAAATTCCCAGAATGAGAATGCTTATTGTAATTGCGGCAAGGGTGAATTTTCCCATGAAAGTTATTTGTGGCAATGTTGTTTCACCAGCGGGCGAAAACATGGTGGTGATGACGCGCAGGTAATAGTATAAACCGATAACGCTGCTGATGATCATCGCAAACACAAGCAGCATCAGCCCGGCTTTCATGCCTTCGAAGATGACATAGAATTTTCCGATGAAACCCGCGGTGATGGGAATTCCGGCCAGCGACAGCAGCGCAAGTGTGAAAACAATGGCAACAAAAGGTCGTTTCCAGAAAAGACCTTTGTAGTCGCTGATCATTTCGGCTTCATTTTTCGCATTGGAAAGCAGCGTGATCACTCCAAAGGCGCTGATGGTGGTGATAAAATAGGAGATGAGGTAAAACAGCGATGCCTGTATGCCTTTGTTGGTGCCCGTGAGCAGAATGATGATGAGGTATCCCATGTTTGCAATAGACGAATAAGCCAGCAGCCGCTTGATGTTTTGCTGCCTGATGGCAAGAATGTTGCCGATGAACATGGAGAGGATGGCAATGGCTGAAATGATGATGAAGAGATAGTGATCGTCGAAGCCTTTGATGTTGAAGAAAAACCTAATGAGCACGGCCATCACCGCGCCTTTTGAAACTGTGGCAATGTAAGCGCTGACGGGTGCGGGCGCTCCCTGGTAAACGTCGGGCGTCCACGCGTGGAAAGGCACGAGGGCAAGTTTAAAGCCAATGCCCACGAGCATCATCCCGAAACCGGTGATGGCAAGGGAAGTCAGTGGTCCCTGAAGACTGATGGCTGTCGCGATCTCACTGAACATCATGCTTCCGAAAGCCGTGTAGATAAGCCCCATGCCGAACAATAAAAAGGCGGTGGACACCGAAGCGAGGATCAGATATTTTATGCCCGCTTCAATTGAATTGTCTTTGGTTCGCTGAAAAGCGATGAGGATGTACAATGAAATACTCAGCGTTTCGATGCCGAGGAAAAAGAGAACAAAATGGTTGGCCACAGCCAGCAAAGCCGCGCCCAGTGTGGATGTGAAAAGGATGATATAATATTCCTCCCTCACGCCTTCAAGTCGTTTTATGTAATTGTAAGAAAGCAAAGCCACGATAAACGCGGAGATAAAAATGATGCCGAGGAAGAAAAGGCTGTACATGTCGATGATGAACAAAGGCTGTATGCTGTGCGGAATTGCTGGTGCGATGAAAAATAGTGCGGCGAAAGCAAGTATCAGTGACAATAGTGAAAAGCCGAACACGATCTCGTAGTTCCTGAAAATAGAGATCACCAGCATGATCACGATGGGAGCCAAAGCGAGGATGAGGAAGGGGGTTAGGCAGAGAAAGTCGGTTTCGGTCATTGGTCAGTTGTCATTGATGGTCATTGATGGTCATTAATTGTCATTGGTCATTGATGGTCATTAATGGTCATTGATGGTCATTAATGGTCATTGATGGTCATTAATTGTCATTAATTGTCATTGGTCATTAGTCATTAGTCAATAGTCAATAATATCAAATTATTATCTGTATCAATCGTTGATTTTAGGAAAAAGTCCGAAGGACTGAAATTATTATAGAAAATAAAATCATGAGAGTTCCAAAACCCTGAAGGGGTGACATTATAATTTCACTCCTTCGGAGTTTTAGAATCGGTGGCTCTATACTCATTATAATAATATCATCCCTTCGGGATTTTATCTTAATGTTTAACATCAATTATCAGTTTTATAAGTGAGATCAGTGTTCTATTTTCAGGTTATTTTAAATCTTAATTCTTAAACCTTAAATCCAAAATACTTTCCGTTTTATTATTGTCATTATTATTTTCTTTCTGCACTTCTAAAGTCTTTTGCAATGCTGGTTTGGCTGTGTTCAAAACAGTGCGCGGGAATATCCCGAGCCATACAATTATTATTACCAGGGATGCGGAAACAATTTTTTCGCGTATCGTAAGGTCATTGAATTTCCAATCCGTTATTTTCTTTCCAAGGAAGATCTTCTGAACAATGCGCAGGGAATATATTGTTGCTGCGATCAGCCCGACACTCGCCAGGCACGACATGAAAACATTGGCTTTAAAAGCGCCAAGAAGAATCAAAAGTTCGGCAATGAAATTTCCCAATCCCGGCAAGCCCAGAGAAGCCATGGCGAAGATAAGCCCTACGGCGCCCATCACGGGAGCGGTTTCCCACAGTCCACCCATTTTGTTGAGGTCTCTTGTGTGCGTGCGTTCGTAAAGTTGCCCGGCTAAAATAAACAAGGCGCCTGTGCTGATGGCATGGGCTATCATCTGCATGACCACGCCCTGGTATGCAATTTCGTTGAAAGAAAATACTCCGAGTATCACAAATCCCATGTGGCTCACACTGGTGTAGGCAACCAGCCGTTTAAGATCGGTTTGCGCAAATGCAAGCTTGGCCCCGTATAATATTCCAACCACTCCAAGCAACATTCCGATAGGTGCAAAAGACACGGATGCCGAGGGAAACAAAGGAACAACAAACCTGAGCAAGCCATAAGCGCCTGTTTTCAATAGCAATGCTGCAAGTATTAAACTTCCTGCCGTTGGCGCTTCGGAATGAGCATCGGGAAGCCAGTTATGCAAAGGCACAACAGGCAGCTTGACAAGAAAGGCAGCAAGAAAACCCAGCATGATCAATAGTTCGGTTGTATATCCCATTTGCGTTCCCAGCAACTGCATGTAATCAAAAGTATAGACTCCCGTGGATCTTCCGTGAACAAAATACAATGCAAGTATGGCGATGAACATAAGCAGTCCGCTTGCCTGCGTGTAGAGGAAGAATTTGAACGAAGCGGCTATCCTCTTTTCATGACCCCATATCCCGATAAGGAAATACATCGGAACAAGCATCAGTTCCCAGAAGAAATAGAAAAGAAAAAGATCGAGCGATAGAAACACACCAATGATGCCGGCAAGGATTAGCAGCAGGTTGAAATGAAAGAAACCAACCCGCACTTTTATCTCTTTCCACGAAATGATGATTGATATGATGCCAAGGAAAAAAGTAAGTATCAACATCAGCAGACTAAGCCCGTCGAGCGCCAGATGAAAGCTGATGCCGAATTTAGGTATCCAATCCGCGTTGAGATCCACCAGCCATTTGTTGTTGAGAGTATCCAATTGCAAAACGAACGCTACGATCAGTATAAGATCGGCAGTCAGTGCAACCAGCGAAATGATGCGCGGCAATGCAGCGCTCAGGCGGCCTGCCATCCATGAAAGAAAAGCGCCACCCAATAATATAGCTATGAGATAAAAGAGTATCATTTATAAAGCATAAAAGTTAAAATGAAGGCGATGCCAATGACAAACGACATCAGATACCATCTTAATTTTCCGTTTTGAGTAATACTGAATAGACTGTTCAAAAGCAGCGCCAGCTTTGATAAGCCGATGTTCATCCAGTCAAAGAAATCATTCTTGTCAATTTCAGAAAGCCAGACAACAGGCACCACTATCAAAGTATCGTATAACTTATCAAAGCCCCAGCCTTTTTCAAAAAACCTGTTGAGATGGCTGTGGTTAAAAGATGCTGACAATGACGGTTTCTTAAAGTAAATGATGTATGCAAGATAAACCCCCGTCAGCGCGATGACAGCCGAAAGCAACTGGAACAGAATTTCAAGATTACCTATATCTTTTATGAGAACAACCGGCAAAACATTTTCAATGAGTTTAGAGAAAGGATGAAAGTTCCCGAAGGATTCAGGAAGTTCTACAAAGCCTCCTATAAGTGAAAGAACAGCAAGAATAACGAGTGGAACGGTCATAAGCTTACCTGCATTAAAAGATGGAAGCGTTTTGCTCTCACCGAAAAAGACAATAAATATCATTCTGAAAGAATACAATGCTGTGAGGAATGCGCCCACTATGCCTGCTATCCATAGCCACAGGCTTCCGCTTTCGGAAGAATAGGCAAACCAAAGTATCTGGTCCTTGCTGTAAAAACCTGCTGTTATCAGAGGCAATGCAGAGAGTGAAGCAGAGCCGATGAGGAAAGTCCAAAACACCACAGGCATCTTTTTTCTTAGTCCGCCCATCTTGAAAATATCATGCTCTTCGTCCAGCACCAGGATAACCACACCGGCACCGAGGAAAAGCAACGCTTTGAAAAAGGCATGTATCATAAAATGAAATATAGCTGCCGACCATGCTCCCACGCCAAGGGCAAGGAACATATAACCTATCTGGCTAATGGTGGAGTAAGCAAGTATCCTCTTCAGATCATGTTGCGCCAGCGCACTGAATCCGGCTATCAGCAATGTCAACGCACCGATAATTGCTATTGCAAATTGTACAACAGGAGCAAGACTGAACAACATATTTGTACGTGCAATAAGATAAACGCCTGCTGTGACCATGGTCGCTGCATGTATCAGGGCGCTCACAGGCGAAGGACCGGCCATAGCATCGGGCAGCCATGTCTGCAATGGCAATTGTGCCGACTTCCCCAAAGCGCCACAAAGTAACAATGCCGCGGTTATAACTGCTATTGATGAACCTGATGCCCATTTTGCAGAAGCAAGCTGCATCAATTCATGAATGTTGACTGTGCCAAAAGTTATGAATAGTATGAAAATTCCAATGATCATGGCTGTGTCGCCAATACGTGTTATGATAAATGCTTTTCTCGCTGCATAGCCGTTTGCAGGTTCTTTGTACCAGAAACCTATCAGCAGATAACTGCACAGACCCACACCTTCCCAACCAAGATATAGAAGAAGAATATTATCTGCCAGAACAAGAATGAGCATGGAGGCGACAAAGAGATTCATGTATGCAAAGAATCTTTTAATACCCTCATCTTTTGCCATGAATGCGATGGAGTAGAGATGTATGAGAAACCCAACGAATGTAATGACAAAGCAAAAAACCAATGAAAGAGAATCAAGGCTGAAGGATATATTTACTTTCAAGTTCCCCGCATTGATCCATTCCCAAACGACAACCGTATATGTTTTGATCTGAGGCAGTGAATGAAAAAACTCTGTTGCAATAATTAAAGTCAAAAGAGCCACGATACCTATTGAACCGGCTCCTATGAATCCTGTAGCTTTGCGCGAAAGTTTATTCCCGAAAAGAGCAAGAACCAAAAAGCTGAAGAGCGGTATGGCAGGTAAAAGAGCTATGAATGTTGATTTCTCCATCTCACTTTGAATTTTGATCCCTTAATTTATTCACTGCATCAGCATCAAGGGTTTTATAATGATGATAAACCTGAAGTATCAATGCCAGACCTATTGCCACCTCGACGGCAGCCACTGTCAGAATAAAAATAAACATCACCTGTCCGTCGGGTTGTTTCCAGTGATTTCCTGCAATGATGAAAACCAGTCCTGCGCTGTTCAGCATGATCTCAATGGACATGAGCATAAAGATCATATTCCGGCGAACCAGCAAGCCGATAAGCCCCAGAAAAAAGAGAATTCCGGCAAACAATATTTGAGTTTCTATTGGAATGGTCAGCATAATTTATTTCTTTTCAAGAAAACGATGAGTAACTTTCTTATTTTGACTGCTTAAATGATATGCTCCGATAACACCTGCCATCAATAGGATACCGGCGATTTCAACTCCTAGCAGATATGTTGAGAATAATGAAATACCAACCTGTTTGGGTAATATATCTCCTTTATTCTCTGTCAAACTCCCAACATTGCTCAAGGCTAGAAACAAAACCACGAGAAGAATACCGGCTAATAGTGATGGAATTATCCACATCCGCGGGTTAAGCCATTTCTTTTCCATACTTTTTTCAAGCCCGATGTTCAGCATCATGACAACAAAAATGAACAACACCATGATAGCGCCTGCATAAATGATCACTTCGAGAGCTGCGATGAAAGGAGCGGAAAGCAAATAGAAAACAACCGAAACTGCCAGAAGAGAAAGAATGAGATATAGCAAAGCATGTATGGCATTTCTCCTCGAAATGGCCATTATTGTTGAAAAGATGGCAATTGCAACCGCTATATAAAAGAATACATCCATTTTTCTAAATAATTTTAAGGCATCAGATCATTAACATCCACGGGCTTTTCTTCGGTCAATCCATCCCCTTTTCTTTTTACTCCCATATCAACACCTGCATTTTTATAGAAGTTATATCCCGGGTATTTTCCTTCTCCACTTATCAGCAGGTTTTCTTTTTCATAAACCAGATTCTGCCTGTCATACTCCGCCATTTCAAAATCAGGTATCAGTTGGATTGCGTATGTTGGACAGGCATCTTCACAGAATCCGCAGAATATACATCTTGAAAAGTTTATCCTGAAAAACTCGGGATATCTTCTGCCATTATCATCTTCTGCAGCCTGCAATGCAATGCAATCAACCGGACAGGCGGCTGCACAGAGATAACAAGCCACACAACGTTCTTTTTTTTCATCATCCCTTGTCAGAACAATTCTTCCCCTGTAGCGCGGTGCTAGGTATGGCTTCACTTCGGGATATTCTACTGTCTCCGATCTGTGGAAAATGTGAAGAAAAGTCAACCATATTGTACGAAGGATACTGAACATTCGGGATTATATTTGATTATTTATTTTCATTTTAAGAATAATAGAACGGCTCCGGTAATAAGTATATTAAGCAATGCAAGTGGCAATAATAGTTTCCATCCAAGCGACATCAATTGATCATATCTCGGTCGTGGTAATGAGGCACGAAGTAGGATAAACACAAAAATGAAAAAGAATGTCTTAAGAAAGAACCAAAAGGCAGGGGGCAAAAACGATGGCCCCAGCCAACCGCCAAAAAACAAAGTAGCAATGATCGCCGATATCAGCGTTACGCCGAGGTATTCACCCACAAAGAACATCCCGAATTTCATCCCTGAATATTCAGAATGATATCCTGCGATGAGTTCACCTTCAGCTTCAGGAATATCAAACGGAAGACGATGGGTTTCGGCAACGCCTGCAATAAAAAACACAACAAATCCAAAGAATTGAGGAATGATGAACCAGCAGTCCTTTTGTGCTTCCACTATTGCACGAAAGCTGAAACTGTCGGCCATCATAACAACGCCCATAAGAGAAAGCCCCATGAAAACCTCATACGTCAACATCTGTGCTGATGCTCTCATCGCGCCGATGAATGAGTATTTATTATTGGATGCCCATCCACCCAGTACTATGCTATAGACTCCCAACGATGAATTTCCCAGGAAGAAAAGTATTCCAATGTTCGAATCGAAGACATAGAAATCAGGAGCAAATGGAATAACTGCAAATGTCAGAAGGATGGTAACCATGAGTATCCCCGGAGCCAGAATAAACACAGGTTTATCAGAGAAAGGAGGAACCCAGTCTTCTTTAAAAAATAATTTGATAGTATCGGCGATCACCTGAAAAAGCCCAAACGGACCGACACGATTTGGCCCAAGCCTGTCCTGCCACACAGAAAGAAGCCTCCGCTCAATCCATATCAATCCTGCTGCTATGGACAGCACAACGAAAAGTGTAATTCCTATGATCAATAAATAATTCATGTACTGCTTACATTTTACTGAATATTCCGGAAGCTGGCAGATCAATAAATGGCATGCCAGGCAGATTGACTGACACTACTGCTACTCCCTGTTTCAAACTATTTTCAATTATTACTTTCAGTTCTATTTTACTTTTTGCAATTTCAATTGTGATCATATCATTATCCTTAAACTCAAAAATATCTGCATCTTTTTCGCATAAGTAAACAAATGGTTCAGGTATCCTTTGTTTGATAGCTTCACCAGCCGAACTTAATTCTTCACTACCGAAAATACTGTAGGCAGGGACAATCAATAATTCGTTCTTTTGTAAGTCAACTGTGTGAGAATCTATTTTGAAATATGAGCTTTTATTTTCTCCATTTGATTCAACCAGCCTGATCCCAGGATCACCACCCTTTAATGAACCATTCAGTTCATCGAGATAATTGTTGGAAGCCTGAACGGAGTTCCAGCCCGGAGTCCAATAGAAAGGAACAAGTGAAGAAGGTGGTTGTTCTCCCTGCCCTTCCATACTAAAAGCCAATGGAGAATCGTTATCTTCTGCGACCTTTTGTTCACTCACTGCAATATTTGCATTCATTGCAGTTCTGCCACTGTAGCGTAAACTCTGCCTTGGTATTTTTGCATTGTACATGCGGAAATCAGCATCGGGCATATATTCCTTTAACTTTGAAAATGCAGGCAGTTCGTTCACCAATGATGAAACCAGTTCATCAAAGTTGTTCCATGGGATTGACTGATCATTATTCCTGAGTTTTATTAAATCTCCTATCCATCTCCAGCTTTCTTTAACTTCATCTTTATTATTGATCGCTTTATAATAGCGCTGAGCACGGCCTTCATTATTTATCAGCGTTCCTTCCGATTCAGCAAATGTTGAAACCGGGATCACGATATCGACATCTTGTGAAGTTTTATTTATTAAATGATCAAGTACTATTACCTGCTTACTCTTTTCGAAAAGAACATCCACAGATTCTTTAGTGGTTCTTCTGTAAAGATCATTCTCCAAGATAACCAGCGTGTCAATAATCTCATTTGAGGCAATTGAAATTGCTTCATCAAGTGGTTTGCCGGGAAGCATTGCCAATCCCATACTGTTGCATTCAGGTAATGCAATGCTCAGCATCGCCTCAGGATTATTCTTGCGAAGTGCTATGGAAATGTTTAAAGCAGCATGCAATATTTCTTCATCACCACAATTAACTCCTGTAATGATCAAAGGATGTTTTGCATTTTTTAATGAAAGAGCTATCTTTTCAGCAAGTTCCTGCTGATCATTTGAAGATAATTTTAATGTTGAAGCTTCGTCATTTAATAATGATCCAACAGCAATTCCCAAACCAGCAATATCTGCATTCGAGCCTCTGAAAGTTTTTTCTGCAATATCATCAAGACGATCTTTTATTGCTGTTGCAATAAAAACCGGGCTTTTGGAATCCTGAGTATAGTTTCTGATAGGATATTCGTTCCATAATGGAATTCCTTTTTCAGTAGCTGCGGCCTTTGGTTTATTGCGCACTGCCTGACGCACTGCCAGTGCAGTCATAGGCGCTGTGTTTGTTATGTCTTCACCTAAAATAAAAACGACATCAGCTTTTTCAATTTGTTTCAGAGAAGGAGTCTTAACACTGCTGCTTCTTAGAAAATCCAAAGCAGTTTTTGTCAGATTATATTCTCTTTTTGAAATTCCATGATAAAAGTTCTCTTGTCCTACAAGGCTTAACAATGAATAATTTGATTCTAGTGATGCCCTGGGTGAACCTATTCCTATTATCTTTTTATCCTTCGAGAATGACTCAGTCAGTGATGTAAGTATCAAATTATTTTCTGAAACCTCTTCCTGTTTTTCATTTTTATTTATCCGGATCTTAGGATTTCTTATCCGTTTTTCATCATTGACAAATTCATAACCAAACCTGCCACGGTCACAGATGAAATATCCATTCACTGCGCCATTATAACGGCTCATGATGCGCCTGAGAGAATCATACCTTTCGCTAACTATTGTATTGCAACCAACACTGCAATGAACACAAACTGAAGGTGCATTAGAAAGGTCCCATTTGCGGGTGAAATGTTTTTTTAAGGTCTTATCTGTAAACACTCCGGTAGGACATACTTCCACAAGGTTGCCGCTGAATTCACTTTCAAGAGCGCCATTTTCATGTCTTCCAAAATAAACATAATTGTGGGCTGCAAAAGCATTCAGATCTTTTCCACCTACATAATCCCTGTAGAACCTCATGCAGCGATAACACTGAATACAGCGGTTCATTTCATGGTTAATGAAGGATCCCAGATCCTGGTCTTTATAAGTTCTCTTTTTGAAATCAAATCGCCTGTAGTTATGCCCTGCCATCACGGTCATATCCTGCAAATGACATTCACCACCTTCGTCACAAACCGGACAATCATGGGGGTGATTGGTCATCACACCTTCAATAACGGCAGCTCTTATTGCACTTGCATCGGCATCTTCAATGGAAATTATCATTCCTTCGGTTACAGGCTCCATGCACGACATAATGATATGGCCTTTTTTGTCGTCGGCGTCTTTGAATCTCTTTACAGCACAGAGTCTGCAGGCACCCACAGAGCCAAGAGCCGGATGA
This sequence comes from uncultured Bacteroidota bacterium, assembly GCA_903889915.1. Classification (GTDB taxonomy): domain Bacteria; phylum Bacteroidota; class Bacteroidia; order Bacteroidales; family CG2-30-32-10; genus CAISZK01. The sequence goes on along the minus strand of CAISZK010000072.1, from coordinate 9,905 downwards.
TAACAGAAATGGGGTATGTTCAATCCCAATTCAAGGCAAGCCTCAAGAAGATTCTTCCCTAATTTGGTTTCATAATATTTTCCGTCTATCCGTATCTTTACTATCATGATCTCCAGGGACATTTTTTTCCATTAATATGCTGAACAAAATCATCGTGAAAATATTCCAGACCGCTTTGCAGGGGTTCTGCTGCTCCGGGAGCATGCGCACAAAAGGTATTTCCGAAGCATAAGTATTTTGTGTGAAATTTTAATATGTCTAAATATTCCATTTTGCCTGTACCTTCTTCAATAGAAGCCAGCAATTTTTCAACCCATGCAAGACCCTCACGGCAGGGAGTGCACCAGCCGCAACTTTCAAGAGCAAAGAATTTTTCAATGTTATGGATAAAAGCTACGGGGCATGTTTTGTCATCCAGAATGATCATCGTCCCTGTTCCCAGTCTGCTTCCTACAGCGCCAACATTTGAGAAATCCATATTTACGTCCATGTGTTTTTCAAGCATAAAGTCTGTTGAAATGCCACCGGGAATCACTCCCCTGAATTTGTATCCATCCAGCATACCTCCTGCATGTTCCTCTATAACTTCGCGCAATGTTGTTCCCAACGGCAATTCCCAAAGACCGGGATTTTTTACTCTTCCGCTAACACCATAAAGTTTAGTTCCTCCTGCACCTGTCATACTTAAGTTTTTAAACCATTCCGCACCACGCTCAATAATATGAGGTATCCAAACCAGTGTTTCAACATTGTTCACAATAGTAGGTTTGCCAAACAAACCACTGATTGCTGCAAATGGAGGCTTGGTGCGGGGAATAGCTCTTTTCCCTTCAAGAGAATTGAACAGGGCGGTTTCTTCTCCACAGATATACCTGCCGGCACTAGAATGAATATAAATGTCAAGATCAAAGCCTGAACCCAGAATGTTCTTTCCAAGATAACCTGCTGCATAAGCTTCTGCCAATGCCTTGCGAAGTTCTTTTTCAGCCTTTTTATATGCCCAGCGAATAAAGATGTATGCTTTTTCAGCCTGAATGGCATAAGAGGAAATGATCATACCTTCGATCAACTGATGCGGATTGCCTTCCATAAGATACCTGTCTTTAAAGGTGCCGGGTTCCATTTCATCAGCATTGCAAATAAGGTATTTTGGTTTCGGACTGTTTTCGCCCATAGGAACAAAACTCCATTTTAAACCCGTTGGGAAACCTGCGCCACCTCTGCCAAGAAGATTAGAAGCTTTTACCAGGCTTGTGATTTCAGCAGGCGACATTTCTTTCAAAGCCTTATGAGCAGATGCATAGCCACCAATCCTGCTGTATTCTTTCAGATCAGGAGGGGGAGAACCGGGTGTTATATATTTGGTCAGTGGCTTTTCCATCACAGCTTATTTATAATTCGAAAGCAATTCATCAATTTTTTCAAAAGTCAGTTTGTTATAATGGTCATTGTTTACCATCATCGCAGGGGCATGATCGCAATCGCCGAGACATGAATTTGGGAGCAGTGTGAAGCGCCCATCGTTTGTTGTTTCTCCAAAGTGTATCCCCAGTTTCAAAGAGATGTATTCGTACATTGATTCATAACCCATGATCATACAACTAATGCTATCGCAGATCAGTATCACATTCCTGCCAACGGGTTTTCTGTATATACGACTGTAAAATGTTGCAACACCGTCCACATCCTCATTTGATATTTCAAGTAATTGTGCAATATCTTTCACTGAATCGTCCGACACCCATCCGCGATGGTGCTGCACGATCTTTAAAGCATCAATGCAGGCAACAGCCGGATAAGGATATTGTCCGGCTTCTTCCATTATTTCTTTTTTTTCTATATCAGTCAGCATTGATAATATTGTGTGATGTTGTGCAAAATCCAGAAGGTATGAGATATTATATCACCTCTTCGGGGTTTTAAAATACTCATGCTTCTTATTACTATAATCATTTCATCCCTTCGGGATTTTATCATCATTTAAAATCGTTATTATCTTTAATTTTTTCTTTATTTATCTGTCGAGGTCAGCTAAAACAAAATCCATTGCGCCAAGTATAGAAAGCAGATCAGGGATCGTATATCCCTTGCTGATAAATGGCAGCATCTGCATGTGCGGGAATGAAGGCGTTCTTATCCGTGAGCGGTAGGATGAGGTGCTTCCATCGCTTATCAGATAATAACCATTGATCCCTTTGGCTCCTTCAATCGGCACCATTGCTTCGCCGACAGGAATTACAGGACCCCATGAAACGTTTACAAAATGGTTGATGAGCGTTTCAATATCCTGCATAGTCTTTTCTTTTCTGGGAGGTACTGTCAGCGGATGATCGGATTTGTAATGCCCCGCAGGCATGTTGTTGATGCATTGCTGCACTATTCTCAGACTTTGCCGCATTTCTTCCATTCGCACAATCGCCCTGTCGTAGCAATCGCCATTCTTTCCCAGTGGTATTTCAAAATCGAAATCTTCATAGCGTGAATAAGGGCGTTTCCTGCGGTAATCCCAGTTATATCCGGTAGCTCTGAGTCCTGAGCCTGTTATTCCCCATTCAATAGCTTCTTCAGTTGTGTAAACGCCGATGCCAACCGTTCTTGCTTTGAAAATTGAGTTCTTTATAATGAGTTTGTCATATTCTTTCAGTCGTTTCGGAAAATAATCCACAAAGGATTGAACAAGTTTTTCCCAGCCATCGGGCAGATCATGAGCCACACCGCCTATCCTGAACCAGGAAGGATGCATGCGGCCACCTGTTATTGCCGACACTATATCAAACACTCTTTCCCTGTCGTTGAAGGCATAGAACACCGGCGACATCTGTCCCATATCCTGTGCAAAAGTGCCGATCCATACAAGGTGACTTGCAATACGGAAAAGCTCGCTCATCATGATGCGTATCACATCAGCCCTTTCGGGTATCTTTATTCCTGCAAGTTTTTCAACCGACAGCAGGTATGCATGATTGTTGATAACGCCACTCAGGTAATCAATGCGGTCGGTGTAGGGAATGTACGTATGCCATGACTGCCTTTCACCCATTTTTTCAGCGCCGCGATGATGAAAACCTATATCGGGAATGATGTCCACAATATCTTCACCGTGCAGTTGAACGATCAATCTCAATAAACCATGTGTTCCGGGATGTTGAGGACCTATGTTCAGAAACATGAAATCACTGTCTTCACTTTTTGTTTCCATCCTGTATTCTGCAGGGTTAAATTTCAGGTCGGCTTCCTCTTCATCCCTCATTGTTTCTGTCAATACATAAGGTGCAAGTTCCGTAGCCCTTGCCGGATGTTCTTTTCTTAACGGGAAACCTTTCCATGACCTGGGCATTAATATCCTTGTCAGTTTGGGATGACCGGTGAAGTCAATACCAAACATATCGTAAACCTCGCGCTCGTACCAGTTGGCCGATTCCCAAACATTGGTAATGGTGGGCAATTGTAGATCGTTTTCTTTGAGCGGAACTTTGATGCGGATGTCTTCATTTCGTTCAAAAGAAGTGAGGTGATAAACCACTGTGAAATCACATTTTGGCTGACCATTTAAATGCGTTCTTGTTCGTTCGTCAATGCCGGTAAGGTCAAAAAGCATTTTATAGGGTTCGCTTATTCCGTTCTTCAGATGTTGCAATACCTTCACCAGACTGTTTTTTTCAATCCAGATAGTGGGCGTGTCATCCTTTGTCAACTGATGATAAAGGATGGCATTGTCGCCAAATGCGGAAGCGATCTCTGATAATATGTTTCGGTCAGTATTGTTCATTCAACAACGTGAATTAAATTCCGTTCATCGGTCTTAAATTTTCCATCCTGCTGCGTTCTTCCTGCTTCAAATCCCTGTTGTTTTTCTTTTCAATTTTATGAACTCCCTGACTGCCTACCACCCAACTGAAAGGCCTTTGTTCATTGCCTATTGCTTCGCGCAACAAGAGCAACCCTTCAAGAAAAGCATCCGGACGGGGAGGGCAACCGGGAACATAAACATCAACAGGCAGAATTTTATCAACGCCCTGCACCACACTGTAAATATCATACATGCCACCCGAATTTGCACAGGAACCCATGGAGATCACCCAGCGGGGAGCCATCATTTGTTCGTAAAGTCTTTTGATAATAGGAGCCATCTTGATAAAGACAGTTCCTGCAACCACCATCATGTCGGCTTCGCGGGGAGTGCCGCGGATAACCTCGCCTCCAAAGCGGGAAATGTCATACCTGCTGGTAATGGAAGTGGCCATTTCAACAAAGCAACATGAAAGACCAAAGCCAAAAGGCCATATTGAGTTTTTTCTTCCCCATGCTACCATTTCATCCAACTTTCCGAAAAGTATTGATTTATGAATCGCTTCTTCGGTGAGTTGGTTATCTGTAACCATATTTTTGCTGATAGTTGTGATCATGGAAGCGATGATTTGAATTTGTTTTTTGACTTCAGTATCTTTTTGCCGTTAGGTCCAAAGTCAATAGCGCCTATGCTTAATTCATAAATTAAAAGTACCATCAGGATGGCTATAAAGATGAATACTCCGATATAACCGGGCAGTCCCAGCTCGCGGAATGATACTGCCCACAGAAAAATAAAAGCAGCATCGAGATCGAATATGACGAAGAACATGGCAATGATGTAAAAGCTGGAAGAGAAGCGCAGGCGTGCATCGCCGGTGGGAATGATGCCTGATTCGAAAGCATCGTCGGTGGTCTTTTCTTTGTGGCGTTCACCTAAAAAATAAGAAAGAACGATCATTATCCCCACAAGAGCGACCGTAATAATAACGAAGACAATAAAGGGTGTAAGAGAGATATTTTGCTCCATCAGTTGAGTTTTGTTCTTGTAATTTTTTTAACACTAAGATCACTGAGAACACATAGAAACACTAAATAATTTCTATGTGTAGCCTGTTGGACCCGGTGTGCTTAGTGGTTGTTTTTTGAATAATTCTGGATACCTCGTATTTTTAAAAAGCTTCTTTAATAATTAAATTTTCATCCACATGCAGGTTGGCTAAAAAGCCACATACTGCATCCATCATGGGGTCGGGACCGCAGATGTAGATGTTTTGCCCCGGTTTATCGAGATGTCCTTTCAGAAAATCCTGTGTGATGATTCCATGAGCAACGCCTTCCACATTTTGCTCCGACAGTATGTTGATAAAGTTACTGCCCAACATTTTTTTAAATTCCTGCCCAAGAATAATATCTTCCATGGTTTTGTTGGCAAAGATGAGCTTGTTGTTTCCTATCTTATTTGTTTCCCGAAGCTGTCTGAAAATACAAATAAACGGAGTGATGCCTGCGCCTCCGGCGATAAATACACCCTCACCCTTGTAGCCGATGGTACCAAAAACCTCGTGCAGTATCAACTCATCATTCACTTTCAGTTGCAGCAGTTGGTTGGTGACGCTGTGGCGTTCGGGATAGGTTTTGATGGCGAATTCAAGATACGTATGTTCGGGAGTGCAGATGAAGGTGAAAGGCCGCCGTTCATCAGTCCAGCCGGGTTTGTTGATTGAAATTTCCGTTGCTTGTCCGGGTGTGTAAACATATTTCAGAGGTTTCTCGGTGAGAATATGCAGCACATCATGAGTTGTCTTCTCGATCAATTTTATTTTTACAATATGCTGTTCCATGTTTTTAACGTAATCTATAAATTATTTTTGAAAAGTTTTGAGACTTCCTTTTGGCACATTTTTAAGTTTCGCCAAAACTATTCAATCAACAGATAGCCGGAATTAAGGGGGAATTAATATCGGATTAAGATTTGGTTAAGATGGAAAAGAAGGTGAGAGATGGAAGGATGGAAGGAGGGAAGGAGGGAAGGGTGGTAGTGTAAAAAAGGTTTCACCTTTGGAAGAAAAGGTGAAACCTTTCGGGGGGAAATCAATTTATTCTTTGATGAATTTCTTCATGGCAATTCCTTTTTCGGTTTTTACTTCTACGATATAGACTCCGCTGAGGAATGAGGAAACATCAAAGTTTGTTTTGGTGCCAACGGATGTGAGGGTTTTTATAATCTGCCCTTCGATGTTTGAGATTTCTATTGTGGAAAATTGTGGGGTTTCTATAGTGAAGTTATTAATAGTGGGATTTGGGTAAATATCAATATTCCCAATCTTTTCAACATTTACAATTTCATCAGTCAAACAATTAATAATTCCATTGTGATATTTATATCCCGCAATAAAACTTGGAAGCATATAATTCCAAGTATTTCCTGGTGAAATTACAATTGAATCGAAGTTGGCTGCCAGTTTAGATGAGTCTGGGAAATTAATACAGCCGAGTTGATTCACGGAAGAAACCACATATATTTTGTTATTTGGCGCACATTGCATTCCCATAAACCGTAAATTATTATTTGATTGGAACAAATTGAAACATGAAGCCTTAATTGAATCACAATTTCCAACTCCAGCTAAAATATCATATTGAAAAATTTGGCTTGTGCCAGAATTATTAAAAATTGTAACGTAAACTTTAGAACCGTCAGGTGAAAACTCAACACCATAAATGTATTTATTTAATGCACTGTCAATAACCAGATGACAATAATTCGATATTATTCCAGTATTGTCATTAAAGTCAAATAGATCAAGATAAGCAGGATCAAAATTTCCAATTGCCAAGGCAAGTTTTGTTCCTGTAGAGTTTAATTTCATTTGCCCTTGAGAAGCATAAGAATTCCAAGTTGAATTCGAACTATTCCAACCATGAATTGTACCAATATGTGTAACTATCGTATTAGTAATCCCCCCTGATGTCAAATGCCATGCATTAAATTCATCAGAAAACATTTTATGACCTACAATCCAATAACCACTACCACTGGCATCTTCACAAGCAGCTAATTTTTCTGTCGAACTATCGAGTAATAAAATATTTTTCTGACTGGTAACTACATCCCCAATTCCTTTATTTAAACACATATCAACAACAGTATAACGATAGCCTTTTGAATTTGGAAAACTTTGGAATTCATCAGAAGTAAACAAGTAAAAAATACTGTCACTACCTGGAAGTGGTATAATTAAACTAGATTGTGTAGAAGAAACTCCACCCATAATACCTGTACCATTCGGCATTGGAATATTATTGCGATTCCAGATTGTTTGTCCTCCAGTATAAAATAAAATATTGCCTGCGCTATCAGATACACACGATGTCCCCTCTTGGTTATCTATATTATAAGGAATATCTGTTCCAGTTTTCCCACCTAAAATAGTAACAGGCGAACCACTATTAAAACTAACGCCAGCAGAATCTCCGAAATACCAAATATTCCCTTGCTTTTGTGCAGTGCAAAAAAATGGGATTATAATAATTAAAATTGTCAGGAATTTCCTCATTGAATTTTTCTTATTTTTATCATTTACATTTCATCAATTTCCCCGGTTCTATTTCACAATTTTTATTCGAAAATAACCTTATTTCCCACCTCTTCAACCTTAATAGAAAAAGCAGCCACACAGACATTTCAACCTTATAACCTTATTCACCCCGAAACAAGGTAATAAGGTCAGGATGTCTTGGTTTTTCATCATTTCTACTAAGGTTAAAAAACTATAAAAACAAGGTTCATTTTGTTTATAATTTAAATCAAAAATAACTTTAATAAATGCTCTGCTGCTGCCATCTGTTGCAGTTTCACTTTAGTGAACTGATAAAAAAAATTGCTTCCTTTTTGCTTTAGCATCATTATTCCTTCACAAACTTTTTTACTGCAATTCCTTTTTCCGTTTTCACTTCCACAATGTACACTCCATTTTGAAATGATGAAACATCAACATTTGTTTTAGTACCGGTAGTTATGAGGGTTTTTATTAGTTGACCGTGGATGGTGGAGACTTGTATTGTTGATTGAGGAGAACATTCTATAGTAATATTATTTGTTGAAGGGTTTGGGAAAATTTCAATAATATTTTCCTCTATCGAAAAATTCGAAATTCCAGTAGACCCATCAATTAAGGTATCGCAAGGATAAGGGTAGTTGCCACTTTTATATAAAATTGAATAATCTTGATAACATCTCAAACCTGTCCATGTAAAATATTCCCAATTATCACATACAGGATCGAAAATAAAATTAGTACATGAAGAGCATACTTGATCATCCCCAATTCTTTCAATTATTTTATAAGTGATTGTATCTATTAGCCCTTGCCAAACACCTGAATAATAATAAACACACTTAACATATTGAACCCTTAAATTTGTTCCATTAATATTGATAGTTTTTATTGAATCAATAACTAAAGGTGAGACAGAATCACATGCTGAACTATTAAGATTAATGTATAGGGTATCACCAACATTTAATGTGAAATCATACATTAATTTGAAAGAATTGTTTTTGTAATAATACACTTTTGAACTATCCTCTCGAACAAACAGTGAATCATCTAAAATAATATTTCCATTATAGCGTATTGTTTCCCTTTTAATGAGTTTTGCAGGTCTTGAAATTATTATGGTATCTTTAATTACGGTATATTTTGTATAGCCATTAGCAGGAAATGCAAATTGCTCTTGATAATTATAATACCATGTAGCTCCGTTAGGAAACCAATTTTGTGATTGAACAAAAATAGGGAGGTATAGCAATGCCAAAAATAAAATCTTTTTCATGTTGATTGTTTTTATTGATTATGAAAAACCAGTTCCCACGCCTTTAGGAGAGGGCTGGGGTGAGGTAAACAAATTTCCAATTTCCAATTTCCAATTTCTATTCTCTATTTAATGACAACCATCTTTTTCCCCTCCGTACTCTGCACCGAAGTTACCAATTGATACAAATACGTTCCCGCCGCAATATCCGCTGTTGAAACAAGCAATGTGCTGAAAGTTTTATCCACCTTAAAACGCTTCACTTCGGTGCCTTGAAGATTATAAAAAACTATTTCGCCTTCGTTCACGCTATCGGGCAGGGTGTAATCAATTTTTGTTGAATTTTGTGTAGGGTTGGGATAAGGATTGGATAAGAAACTTTTATTTTGCATTGCTAGCAAGTTATTGTTTTCTTCATTTATTGATGAAGTTAAAGTGCCTGGTAAACTAAAAATTTTTGCTTGGTCATGAACGTTTTTATAACTTAAAATCATTTTTGTTCCAGAAGGAGTTTCAAAAATTGGAAATTGTTGCTGTATAACTGTATTAATTACTGAAGGTCCCGCACTATCTGCCTGAAAAAGCAACGCGCAATCTTCATCACGAATTTGTGTACTATAAAATCCATTAAAAGGATAATAAACATAAATAAACGCAACTTTAGAATCTGTACTAAATAAATTTTCTGAAAAGTATAAAAAGTATGCTTGGTTATTAGCATCTTGAGGAAAACTGGCAAAAGAAATTGATTTTATTAAAGAATGGTTCAAATTGTATATTTTTATTGTTTTTCCTACTCGATTAATATTTACGTATTGTTTACCTGAAACTGCAAAATTTATCATCATTAACTGATCATTATTTCCACCCAGTGAAGATGCACTATCATATGTGTCTTCTAAAGTTATCTGCCCCCTCGCACTCATCCCAAATGCCAGCAAAGCCAAAAATAAGATCTTTTTCATGTTGATTGTTTTTATTGTTTAAGGACTTCAAAATTAAACATATTATTTGAAAGCAAAAAAAAACAGGGCAATTTAATTATTGCCCCGGTTTTTTTTTAAAACTTTTGTCGTTGGGACGGAATTGTCATCCGTCCCATTTTATAATGAGGATTTTTCACCCAATGAAAAGGCTATTCTTGTTTGTCGTATTGCAAATACGACACAACGGAACATCCTCTTTGGTGTAAAGGACGTGAAGGAACATTACAATGTTTGTCTTTTGCAGGCACAATATTCAAAAACAACAGCCCCTGTTAGGAATTCTATCGCAAAGGGGCTGCAGTTTGATGCTTG